>NZ_JAVRHI010000034.1:0-3748 GCF_034105845.1 Streptomyces sp. CRN 30
GGCGCGTCGACCTCGCCGACCTCTGGCCGGCCGCGGAGGTACGGCGCCTGACGGGACGCGTGCAGGCCGCGGCCACCCCGGCCCTCGGGCTGGAGGAGGTCGCCCTGGAGCGGGCGGCCGCCTCGGCCGCCCCCGATCCGCTGGTGCGCTCGATCGTGGCCGCGCTCGACGCGGGCCGCCCGGTCGCCGCGACCGCCGACGGACTCGGCGTGAGCGCCCGGCAGCTGCACCGCCGCTCGCTCGCCGCGTTCGGCTACGGCCCCAAGACCCTGGCCCGTGTCCTGCGGCTCCAGCGGGCGCTCGCCCTGGCCCGGAAGGGGGTGCCCTTCGCCGAGACGGCGACCCGCACCGGCTTCGCGGACCAGGCCCACCTCGCCCGCGACGTACGCGACCTGACGGGCGTGCCGCTCGGGGAGCTGCTCGCCGTCTAACCCTCGTTCCGTGTGTCCAGCGGGGCGAACAGGTCCACCCCGTTCCCGTCGGGGTCCAGCACCACCGCGTACCGCTGGCCCCACACCGCGTCCCACGGCTTCAGCTCGCTCCGGTACCCGGCGCCGACCAGCTCCGCGTGGACCGCGTCCACCTCGGCCGGGTCCTCGCACCGCATCGCGAGCGAGGTCCGGCCACCGGTGGCGGGCGGTTGCCAGTCGGGGGTGAAGGAGCGCACCGTCTCGTCGGTGTCGAGCATCAGCCGCAGTCCGCCGGGCAGGTGCGCCTCGGCGTGCGGCGCGGCCTCGGAGCCCTCGGGGAAGGCGAAGCCGAGGCGGCGGTAGAAGGCGACCGAGGCGGCCATGTCGGAGACGGCCATGCCGATCGCGTCGAAACGTGGAGTCATACGGGTCACCGTAGGCGGGCCCCGCGGCGGCGGTCTTGAAGGAATCGGACACCTTGCCCCACCGCGGACCTAGGCTCGGGACCATGACCACCCGCATCCTCGCGTACACCCGCACCACCGCCTACCGCCACGACTCCATACCGGCGGGCCTGGCCGCCCTGCGCACCCTCGGCTTCGCCGTCGACGCCACCGAGGACCCGGCGGCCTTCGAGACGCCCCTGGACCCGTACGCGGCGGTCGTCCTCCTCTCCACCAGCGGCGAGGTGCTGACGGACGCGGGCCGCGCCCGCCTGCGGGCGTACGTCGAGGGGGGCGGCGGCTTCGCCGGGGTGCACGCGGCCGCCTGCACCGAGGACGACTGGCCGTACTACGGCGAACTGCTCGGCGCCCGCTTCGCCCGCCACCCCGCGTACCAGCCGGGCCGGGTCGTGATCGAGGACCGCGGGCACCCGGCCACCCGCCACCTGCCCGCCGTCTGGGGGTTCAGCGACGAGTGGTACGACTTCCGCGCCAACCCGCGCGGCACGGCGCACGTGCTCGCCACGGCCGACGAGACCTCGTACGAGGGCGGCGGGATGGGCGCCGACCATCCCCTGGTGTGGTGCCGCGAACAGGGCGCGGGCCGGGTCTTCTACACCGCGCTCGGCCACGCCGCCGAGGCCTACGACGACCCGGACTTCCGCGCCCACCTGCGCGGCGGCATCGGCTGGGCGGCCGGGACGGCGGCCTGACCCCCGCCCTGCGCCCTGACCTCCCGTCCTGACCGCCGGCCTGACCCCCGCCCGGCTCACCGCCCCCGTGGCGGCGCCGTGCTCGCCCGCTCCACCAGCCGTGTCGACAGCTCCGTACGCGTCCCCTCCGGCCGCTCGCCCGCCATCATCCGCACCAGCAGGCGCAGCGACGCCGCGGCCATCTCCGCCAGCGGCTGGCGCACCGTCGTGAGCGCGGGCGTGGCCCAGCGCGCCTCGGGCAGGTCGTCGAAGCCGACCACGCTCACGTCCGCCGGCACCCGCAGCCCCCGCTCGGCCAGCGCCCGGTACACCCCGAGCGCCATCGTGTCCGAGCAGACGAAGACGGCGGTGGGCGGCTCCGGCAGGTCGAGCAGTTCCCCCGTCCGGCGGTACGCGGTGGCCTCGTCGAAGTTGCCGTGGCGGACGTACTCGGGGCGGTGCCGGATGCCGGCGGCGGCGAGCGCCGAGCGGTACCCCGCGACCCGCGCGCCGCTGCACATCCGGCGCCGGTACCCGGCGACGCAGGCGATCCGCTCGTGCCCGAGCCCCAGCAGGTGCTCGGCGGCCGTGACCCCGCCCTGCCAGTTCGCCGCGCCCACCGACACCACGCCCGGCGGCGGCTCCACCACGGGGTCGATCAGCACGTAGGGGATGCGCCGCTGGTCGAGCCAGGCGTACTGGGCCGCGGTCAGCTCCGTGAGGTTGAACAGGACGCCGGAGGACCCGCGCGCGGTCAGCTTGTCCGTCCAGCCGCGCTCGGGGCGCCCGTCCCGGGCCCGGGTCAGCCCGGGGGAGACCACCACCTCCAGGCCGGCGTCGTGCGCCGCCTCCTCCACCCCGCGCAGCACCGCGCCCGACCAGGAGCTGTCCAGCGAGTCCACGACCAGGTCGATCAGCCCGGGTGCCTGCACCTCCTCGATGCGGGGCCGGCGGACGTAGCCGAGCCGCTCCAGCGCCTCGGTCACCCGCCGCCGGGTCTCCGGCGCCACGTCCTGACGCCCGTTGACCACCTTGGACGCGGTCGGCACGGACACCCCGGCCTCGCGCGCCACCACGGCCAGCGTCGGCCCCCCGGTCGTGCCGCCGGCTCCCGTACGGGCGGCGGCACCGGCCGCACGGGGCGTCCCGCTCGCGCGCGCCGCGCTCCCCGCGGGCGGCGCGCCGCCCGTACGGACCGCGCGAGTGGTACGCACCGCGCCACCGCTCCCGGAACGGACCATCGAAGACCGCCTCTCCGGCCCGCCCGAGGGCCATCGACAGAAAGCGCTTCCTACCCTAAGTGGGCCACCGGGCGGCGGGAAGACATCGGGAAACGGACCGGCCGCGGTGCGATGCTCTGAACGAGAGTGACTCCGACGGAGAGCGGCGAGCACGGCGAGTGCGACGGCGCACGAGCGGGAGGAGTTGGTGGGCGATGACGGCAGAGGGGATCGGGCCCGTCACCGGGCCCGTCACCGGGCCCGTGGTGCGGACCCCGTACGGGAACGTGCGCGGCAGACACGAGGACGGGATCGCGGTCTTCCGCGGCATCCCCTACGCGGCACCGCCCTTCGGCCCCCACCGGTTCCGGCCGCCCGTGCCGCCCGAGCCCTGGCAGGGCGTGCGGGACGCGGGCGCGTTCGGGCCGACCCCGCCGAAGCCGCCCTACTCGGAGGCGTTCGCGCGCATCCTGCTCGACCCGGTGGTGCCCGGCGACGACTGCCTCAACCTCAACGTGTGGACGCCCGAACCGGGCCCCGGCGCCCGCCTCCCGGTCATGGTGTGGCTCCACGGCGGCGCCCTCGTCCGCGGTTCCTCCGCCGTGCCGGTGTACGACGGCCGCGCCTTCGCCCGTGACGGGGTCGTGCTGGTCTCGGCCAACTACCGGCTGGGGGTGGAGGGTTACGGCCTCTTCCCGGACGCCCCGGCCAACGCGGGTCTGCGCGACCAGATGGCCGCCCTCACCTGGGTGCAGGAGGCCATCGCGGAGTTCGGCGGCGACCCGGACCGGGTGACCGTCTTCGGTCAGTCCGCGGGCGCCATCAGCGTCGGCGCGCTGCTCGCCGCCCCCCGGGCCCGGGGCCTCTTCCGGCGGGCCGTGCTGCAGAGCGGGCCGCCCGAGGCCACCGACCGCGACAAGGTGCGGCGCATGGTGCGCCGGATGGCGGCCCGGCTGCGGGTCCCGGCGACCGCCGCCGCCTTC
>NZ_JAVRHI010000035.1:0-4266 GCF_034105845.1 Streptomyces sp. CRN 30
CCGGGTTCCCGGCGCAGCAGCCGCAGCGCCGCCAGCGCCCCGCCCGCCGCCGCGGGCGCGAGCCCGGTGTCGAAGATGAACGTCCGGGCCGTGTTGACCAGATGGGTGATCACCCGTGCCGGGCCCAGGACCGCGCCGCCCTGGCCGCCCAGCGACTTCGACAGGGTCACCGTGGCGACCACGTCGTCCGCGCCGGCGAGTCCCGCGGCGTACGGGGCGCCCCGGCCGCCCTCGCCCAGCACCCCGAGCCCGTGCGCGTCGTCGAGAAGCAGTCCGGCGCCGTGCTCCCGGCAGGCCGCGGCGAGACCGGTCAGCGGGGCGGCGTCGCCGTCGACCGAGAAGACCGTGTCGGACACGGCGAGGGCGGGCCCGCAGCGGGTCCCCAGCGCCTTGCGCACGGCGTCCGGGTCGGCGTGCGGCACGACCCGTACGGTGCCGCGGGCCAGCCGGCAGCCGTCGATGAGGGAGGCGTGGTTGCCGGCGTCGGACACGAGCAGCGAGCCGTGCGGGGCCAGCGCGGTGACGGCGGCCAGATTGGCCGCGTAGCCGGAGGAGAGGACGAGGGCGGCCTCGAAGCCGCAGAAGGCGGCGAGTTCCCGTTCGAGTTCCGTGTGGAGTTCGGTCGAGCCGGTGACGAGCCGGGAGCCGGTCGCGCCGGCGCCCCAGACGCGCGCCGCACGGGCCGCCGCCCCGGTCACCTCCGGGTGCCGGGCCAGCCCCAGGTAGTCGTTGCTCGCCAGATCCAGGAGCGGGGAGTCGGCGGGGCGCGGGCGCAGGCCGCGCAGCAGCCCGGAGCGGCGGCGCGATTCGGTCTGCGCGTCGATCCAGCCGAACGCCATGGATCTCCCTCCGCTCGGGATGGTTGTAGACAGTCAACAGACCCTAGCGGGGCGACAAGCCGTGCACTGTGTGGCAATGCCCACAGATCGAAAGGACGCTGTTGTGGAAAGCCTCCTTTCGCCGGAGGCCGTCCATGGGCCAGGATCGCCCTCCATGGACCTGCTGAAAACGCTGGTGGACAAAGGACTGCGGCGCGAGCCGCCGACCCGCGAGGAGGCGCTCGCCGTCCTCGCCACATCGGACGACGAGCTGCTCGACGTGGTGGCGGCGGCCGGGAGGGTGCGGCGGCACTGGTTCGGCCGGCGGGTGAAACTCAACTACCTCGTCAACCTGAAGTCGGGCCTGTGCCCGGAGGACTGCTCGTACTGCTCGCAGCGGCTCGGTGCCGAGAGCGGCATCCTCAAGTACACCTGGCTCAAGCCCGGCGAGGCCCGCGAGGCCGCCGCCGCGGGCGTGGCCGGCGGCGCCAAGCGGGTGTGCCTGGTGGCCAGCGGGCGCGGCCCCACCGACCGGGACGTGGACCGGGTCTCCGAGACCGTCCGGGCCATCAAGGAGGGCAACGAGGACGTGGAGGTCTGCGCCTGCCTCGGGCTGCTCTCCGACGGCCAGGCGGAGCGGCTGCGCGCGGCGGGCGCCGACGCCTACAACCACAATCTCAACACCTCCGAGGCGACGTACGGCGACATCACGACCACGCACACCTACGCCGACCGGGTCGACACGGTGCGCCGGGCGCACGCGGCGGGCCTGTCCGCCTGCTCGGGGCTGATCGCGGGCCTGGGCGAGAGCGACGAGGACCTGGTCGACGTGGTGTTCGCGCTGCGCGCGCTGGACCCCGACTCGGTGCCGGTCAACTTCCTGATCCCGATGGAGGGCACGCCCCTGGCCGGGGAGTGGCACCTGACGCCGCAGCGGTGCCTGCGCGTCCTGGCGATGACCCGGTTCGTCTGCCCGGACGCCGAGGTACGGATCGCCGGCGGCCGCGAAGTGCACCTGCGGACGCTCCAGCCGCTCGCCCTGCACCTGGCCAACTCGCTCTTCCTCGGCGACTACCTCACCAGTGAGGGCCAGGCGGGCAAGGCGGATCTGGAGATGATCGCGGACGCCGGGTTCGAGGTGGAGGACGCCGGCCGGACGACGCTGCCGGAGCACCGGGCGGGCGGCACCGCCGGGGCGGCGCGGACGGACCTGGTGGCCGTGCGCCGGCGCGGTGCCGGCACGGATCTGGCGCCCAATGCCTGACCTCACGGCGGGTGACGTGGCCGAGCTGCTCGCACTGGACCGGCGGCACGTGTGGCACCCGTACGGTCCGATGCCCGGCCGGTCGGAGCCGCTCGTCATCGCCTCGGCGAACGGGGTGCGGCTGCGGCCCGCCGACGGCTCCGGCGACCTCGTCGACGGGATGTCGTCCTGGTGGTCGGCGATCCACGGCTACAACCACCCGGTGCTGAACGAGGCCGCCCGCGGACAGCTGGAGCGGATGAGCCACGTCATGTTCGGCGGGCTCACCCACGAGCCCGCCGTACGGCTGGCGAAGCTGCTCGCCGATCTGGCACCCGACGGCCTGGAACACGTGTTCCTCGCCGACTCCGGTTCGGTGTCGGTGGAGGTCGCGGTCAAGATGTGTCTGCAGTACTGGCGTTCGCTCGGCCGTCCCGGCAAGCAGCGGCTCCTGACCTGGCGCGGCGGCTACCACGGGGACACCTGGCAGCCCATGTCGGTGTGCGACCCCGAGGGCGGGATGCACGGGCTCTGGTCCGGCGTGCTGCCGCGCCAGGTGTTCGCGGACGCGCCGCCCGCGGAGTACGAGGAGTCGTACGCGGATCATCTGCGCTCACTGGTCGAGCGGCACGCCGACGAGCTGGCCGCGGTGATCGTCGAGCCGGTCGTGCAGGGCGCGGGCGGGATGAGGTTCCACTCCCCCGGCTATCTGCGCGTGCTGCGGGAGGCGTGCGACGCGTACGGCGTGCTGCTGGTCTTCGACGAGATCGCGACCGGCTTCGGGCGTACGGGGTCGATGTTCGCGGCCGGGCACGCGGCGGTGGCGCCGGACGTGATGTGCGTCGGCAAGGCGCTGACCGGCGGCTATCTGACGATGGCGGCCACGCTGTGCACGTCCCGGGTGGCCGAGGGGATCTCGCGCGGCGAGGTGCCGGTGCTCGCGCACGGGCCGACGTTCATGGGCAACCCGCTGGCGGCGGCCGTGGCCTGCGCGTCGATCGGGCTGCTGCTCGGGCAGGACTGGCTCGCGGAGGTCAAACGGATCGAGGCGGGGCTGCGGGAGGGACTGGCGGACGCCGCCGCGCTGCCCGGGGTGACGGACGTCCGGGTGCTCGGCGCGATCGGGGTGGTCCAGCTGGACCGGCCGGTGGACGTGGCGGCGGCGACCCGCGCGGCGCGCGCCGAGGGGGTGTGGCTGCGGCCGTTCCGCGACCTCGTCTACACGATGCCGCCGTACGTCACGGGCGACGCGGACGTCGCCCGGATCTCCCGCGCGGTGCGCGCGGCGGCACGGGAGGGACGACGTGGGTGACAACGGTGACACTGGCGACACCGGCGACAGGGGCGACAGGGTCGCCAACAGTGACAGGAGTGCCGACGGTGACATGGGTGTCTTGATCGTCACGGGGACCGGCACGGAGGTCGGCAAGACGGTGGTGACCGCCGCCGTCGCGGCGACGGCCCTGGCGGCCGGCCGGTCGGTGGCAGTGCTGAAGCCCGCGCAGACGGGAGTGGCGCCCGGGGAGCCCGGGGACGCGGCGGAGGTGGCCCGGCTGGCGGGCCCGGTGACCACGGCGGAACTGGCCCGCTATCCGGACCCGTTGGCCCCGGCGACGGCGGCCCGGCGGGCCGGGCGGGAACCGGTGCGCCCCGCCGAGGTCGCCGAGGCGGCGCGGAAGCTGGCCGCCCGGCACGACCTGGTCCTCGTGGAGGGTGCGGGCGGGCTGCTCGTCCGGTTCGACGCGGTGGGCGGCACGCTCGCGGACGTCGCCGGGCTGCTGGGCGCGCCGGTCCTGGTCGTGGCTCGGGCCGGGCTCGGCACGCTGAACGACACGGAACTGACGGTCCGCGAGCTGCGGGCGCGCGGGCTGACCCCGCTGGGCGTCGTCATCGGCAGCCGACCCGCCGAACCGGACCTCGCCGCCCGCTGCAACCTCACGGATCTCCCGGCCGTCACGGGCACCCCCCTGCTGGGCTCGGTACCGGAGGGAGCGGGACGCCGCCCCCCGGCGGAGTTCCGGACAACGGCCCCACGGTGGCTGGCACCCGGGCTGGGCGGGTGTTGGGAGGGGGACGCGGGGGCGGAGTGACACGGCAGGCGGCGGAGACGAACCGCCGACCGTGCGCGCTGCGGTGGGGCGGGTGAGGCGGCGGCGGGGGTGTGGCGCGGGCGGCGCGGGTGTAGCGCCGTCGGCGCGGGCGGCC
>NZ_JAVRHI010000036.1:0-6583 GCF_034105845.1 Streptomyces sp. CRN 30
CGCCTGAGGCGGCCGGGACTCCGGCATGCAGGGGCGCGGGGGAACTGCGCGACCGGCCACGACGCACCCGCGGCCGACCCATCGAGCCCAGCGGAGCGTTACCGCTCCAGCAGCCCGTTGAACCGCCGCGGCAGCCCCAGCGGGTTGTCGTCGCGCAGCTCCGGCGGGAGCAGGGCCTCGGGGGCGCCCTGGTAGGCGACCGGCCGCAGCCAGCGTTCGATCGCGGTGCCGCCCACGGAGGTCGACGTGGAGGTCGTCGCCGGATACGGGCCGCCGTGGTGCTGGGCGGGGGCGACCGCGACACCGGTGGGCCAGCCGTTGACGAGCACGCGGCCGGCGAGCGGGGTGAGCTCGGCGAGGATCTCCGCGCCCCGGCCCTCACCCGCGGCCTCCGCCTCGGAGAGGTGCACGGTCGCGGTGAGGTTGCCGGGCAGCCGGGCGAGGAGCGCCCGGACCTCGGTGTCGTCCTCGTAGCGGGCCACGACCGTGAGCGGGCCGAAGCACTCCTCGAGGAGCAGCTCGTGCGCGCCGCCCTCGACGGCCAGCTTGTCCGCCGGGACGGTGAGGAAGCCGGGGCGGACCGAGTGCTCGTCGCCCTCGCCCGCGGCGACCGGGGCCTCGACGCCCGGGAGCGCGGCGCGCTCGGTGACGCCCGCGAGGAAGTTGTCGCGCATCCGGTGGTCCAGCAGCACACCGGCGTCGACGTCGGCGACCGCCTCGGTGAGCGACTTCAGCAGCCGGTCGCCGGCCGCGCCCTTCGGCGCCAGCACCAGACCCGGCTTGACGCAGAACTGGCCCACGCCCAGGGTCATCGAGCCCGCGAGCCCGGTTCCGATGGCCTCGGCGCGCTCGGCCGCCGCGGCCTCGGTGATGACGACGGGGTTGAGGGAGCCCAGCTCGCCGTGGAACGGGATCGGCACCGGGCGGGCCGCCGCCGCGTCGAAGAGGGCCCGGCCGCCGCGTACGGAACCGGTGAAGCCGGCCGCCGCGACCAGCGGGTGCTCGACCAGCTCGACGCCCGCCTCGAAGCCGTGCACGAGCCCCACGACGCCCTCGGGGATGCCGTGCTCGGCGGCGGCCGCGCGCAGTTCGGCCGCGACCTGCTCGGACAGGCCCGGGTGGTCGGGGTGGGACTTGACGACGACCGGGCAGCCCGCCGCCAGCGCGCTCGCCGTGTCGCCGCCGGCGACCGAGAAGGCGAAGGGGAAGTTGGAGGCCGAGTAGACGGCCACGACGCCGAGCGGCACCTTGTAGCGGCGCAGGTCGGGGATGGGCGGGGTGGCGGTGTCGTCGGGGTGGTTGATCACCACGTCGAGGTAGGCGCCCTCGTCGACGAGGTCCGCGAAGGCCCGCAACTGGTAGCAGGTGCGGGCGAGTTCACCGGTCAGCCGCACGGGGCCGAGCGCGGTCTCCGCGTCCGCCAGCTCCACGAGGCGGTCCTTCGCACCCTGGAGCCGGTCGGCGGCGGTGCGCAGGAACGCGGCGCGCACCGTGCGGTCGGCGAGGGCGCCTCTCACGGCGTGGGCGGCGCGGACGGCCTCGTCCACGCCCTGGGCCGTGGCCTCCACCGCAACCTGCTCGCGCTGCTTCCCGGTACGGGGGTCGACACTCCAGACTGGTGCTGCTGCCACCGCGGGTTCCCTCCACATGTCATGCCGGCTCTTGCCGCAGTTCGTACGTCACCCACCAGGGTCGTTCGATATACTGAACGCCGTCTCTGGTGATGAACACTTTTCGAGACTATTTCCCGTCGAACGAAGGGGTCAAGGGGCGATGTCGGCAGGCGAGACGGGCGGCGGGGCGCAGGTCAAGTCCGCGGTGCGCACGGTGGAACTGCTGGAGTACTTCGCCGGGAGTCCCGGCATGCACTCCCTGGCCTCCGTGCAGGAGGCGGTCGGGTACCCCAAGTCGAGCCTGTACATGCTGCTGCGCACCCTCGTCGACCTCGGCTGGGTCGAGACGGACGCGACGGGCACGCGGTACGGCATCGGTGTGCGGGCGCTGCTCGTCGGCACCTCGTACATCGACGGCGACGAGGTGGTGGCCGCGGCCCGTCCGACCCTGGACCGCCTCTCGGACGACACCACGGAGACCATCCACCTGGCCCGCCTCGACGGCACCAACGTGGTCTACCTCGCCACCCGCCAGTCCCAGCACTACCTGCGCCCGTTCACGCGCGTGGGCCGCCGGCTGCCCGCCCACTCCACCTCGCTGGGCAAGGCGCTGCTGGCCACCCACACCGACGAGCAGGTCCGGGGGCTGCTCCCCGAGACGCTGCCCGCGCTGACCGAACACACCCTCACGGACCGCGAGGAGCTCATCGAGGAGCTGCACCAGATCCGTGAGCAGGGGATCGCCGTGGACCGCGAGGAGAACACGCTGGGCCTGCGCTGCTTCGGCGTGGCCGTCCCGTACCGCACCCCGGCCCGGGACGCGATCAGCTGCTCGGTGCCGGTGGCCCGGCTGACCCCCGCCCACGAGCAGCTGGTCAAGGACGCCCTGTTCGACGCCCGGGACCGGCTGACGCTGGCGACGCGGAGGCTGTGACGCCGTACGGCTCCATGAGGAAAGCATGAGAAAACGGGCGGAAGGGAACGCCCGTCCCCTTCTCACTCGTCCTTCCGGACGTCATGAACAAGACGATCAGGCGCTCCGCCGTCTTCACCCTGCTGCTCGTGTTCGCCCTGCTGGTCAGGGCGACCTGGGTGCAGTTCTACGAGGCGCGGGCGCTCGCGGACGACACGGACAACCGGCGCACGGTGATGGAGCAGTACGCCCAGCCGCTCGGCGACATCGTCGTGGGCGGTGACGCGGTCACCGGCTCCACGCGCACCGAGGGCAGCGACCTCGCGTACAAGCGCACCTACACCGACGGTTCGCTGTACGCGGCCGTCACGGGGTACAGCTCCCAGGTGTACGGCGCGACGCAGCTGGAGGGCATCTACCGGGACCTGCTCGACGGCACGGAGACCGAGCTGAAGGACCCGCTGGACGTGCTCACCAAGGAGCGCGCCGCACCGGGTGACGTGATCACGACGATCGACCCGGACGTGCAGAGGGCCGGGTACGAGGCGCTCGGTGACACCAAGGGCGCGGCCGTCGCGATCGACCCGGCGACCGGGGAGCTCCTCGCCGTGGTCTCCACCCCCTCGTACGATCCGGGCACCATCAGCGGATCCGGCTCCTCCGACGCGGCGGCCTGGCAGAAGCTCAGCGAGGACGAGGACGAACCGCTGGTCAACCGGGCGCTGCGGCAGCCGCTGCCACCGGGCTCGACGTTCAAGCTGGTGGTGGCGGCCGCCGCGCTGGAGGACGGGCTGTACGGGACCGTGGACGAGCCGACGGACAGCCCGTCCCCGTACACGCTGCCCGGCACGGTCACCGAACTGCGCAACGAGAGTTCCACGGCGCCCTGCGCGAACGCCTCGATCCGGGTGGCCCTGCAGTACTCGTGCAACACCGTCTTCGCGAAGCTGGCGGTCGACCTCGGCCAGGACAAGGTGCGGGCGATGGCGGAGAAGTTCGGCTTCGACGACAAGGAACTGGACGTGCCGGTGCGGGCGTACGCGAGCGTGTACCCCTCCGGCATGGACGAGGCGCAGACCGCGCTGTCGGGCATCGGCCAGTTCGACGTGACGGCCACCCCGCTGCAGATCGCCATGGTGTCGGCGGCCATCGCCAACGGCGGAGAGCTGGTCTCCCCGCACATGGTGGCGCGGACCGGCGACGCCGACGGCAACGTCCTCGAGGACCACGACGGCGAGGCGGACACCGAGCGCGTCGTCAGCTCCGCCACCGCCGAGCAGCTCCGGTCGGCGATGCGGACCGTGGTCGAGGAGGGCACGGGCACCAACGCCCGGCTCTCCGGGGCCACCGTCGGCGGCAAGACCGGAACCGCCCAGCACGGCGAGAACAACAGCAAGACGCCGTACGCCTGGTTCACCTCGTACGCGAAGTCCGACACGAGCGACCGGCAGGTCGCGGTCGCGGTGATCATCGAGCAGTCGGACGCGGCCCGCTCCGAGGTCAGCGGCAACGGCCTGGCGGCCCCGGTGGCCCGGGCCATGATGGCGGCGGCGCTGGACGGCTGAGGAGCGTCGGGGTCACTTCACGCCCAGCAGCTGCTCCACCGGGTCGATCGCGAAGTACACCAGGAACAGCGCCGACGTCCCCCACAGCAGCCAGTGCACCTCCCTGGCCTTCCCGAGCACGGTCTTGATCAGCACGTACGAGACGAAGCCGGCGCCGATACCGTTGGTGATCGAGTAGGTGAACGGCATCACGGCGATGGTCAGGAAGGCGGGGACGGCGATCTCGTACCGCTCCCAGTCGATGTGCTTGACCTGGGTCATCATCAGGAAACCGACCGCGATCAGCGCCGGGGCCGCCGCCTGCATCGGGACCATGGTCAGCAGCGGGGTGAGGAACAGCGCGCACGCGAACAGCCCGCCGGTGACCAGGTTGGCGAACCCGGTGCGCGCGCCCTCGCCGACACCCGCCGCCGACTCGATGTAGGAGGTCGCGGAGGAGGCGGAGGCGGCGCCGCCCGCGACGGCCGCCGCCGAGTCGATGAGCAGGACGCGGCCCAGGTTCGGCACCCTGCCCTCCTCGTCGAGCAGTCCGGCCTCGGCGCTGACGCCGACGACCGTGCCCATGGTGTCGAAGAAGTCCGACAGCAGCAGCGTGAAGAGCAGCAGGACCACGGTGATCACGGTGACCTCGCCGAAGGCGCCGAACAGGCTGAAGTCGCCGAGCAGCCCGAAGTCGGGCGCCGCCACCAGGCTGTCGGGGATCTTCGGTGAGGTCAGGCCCCAGCTCGTGACGTCGGCGGCCGCGTCGATCACGATGGCGACGGCCGTCATCACCAGGATGCTGATCAGGATCGCGCCCCTCACCCCGCGGGCGATCAGCGCGATGGTCAGCAGCACCCCGAGGCAGAAGACGAGGAGCGGCCAGCCCGACAGGGCGCCCGAGCCACCGAGCTGGACCGGGACCGTGCTGTTGGCGGCGTCCGGCATCCGGCTGACGAACCCGGCGTCGACGAAGCCGATGAAGGCGATGAACAGGCCGATGCCCACGCCGATGGCCTGCTTGAGCGGCTGCGGAATGGCGTGCATGACGGCCTCGCGCAGTCCGGTGACCACCAGCACGCAGAGGAGCAGTCCCTCGATGACGACGAGGCCCATCGCGTCGGCCCAGCTCATCAGCGGGGCGATCTGGAAGGCGACGACCGCGTTGAGGCCGAGTCCGGCGGCGAGCGCGAGGGGCAGGTTGCCGCCGACGCCCATGATCAATGTCATGACGGCGGCCACCAGGGCGGTGGCGGTGGCCAGTTCGGCGCCGTCGAGCCGGTGGCCGAACTTGTCCTCGGCGCTGCCGAGGACGATGGGGTTCAGGACAAGTATGTACGCCATGGTGAAGAACGTGGCGAAGCCGCCGCGCAACTCCCGGGGATACGTGGAGCCCCGAGCGGTGACCTGGAAGAAGCGGTCGACCCGGGGCGCCGCGGACGGCCCGGCCTGGGGCCGCCCCGCCTCCTGCTGCGTGTCGGACATGACGCATACTCCTCGTGACCTGCGTAGAGGGTGACTTGATGCTGGCTGGATCGTCCCCGTACCGCGTGCGGTCCGGGTTTCCTCCGTGTTACGGAATCACAGTTCGGTACCTCATACGCCGTTCGAAGGCCCGTACGGACACTGCTACGCTTCCGGTCCTCGCCCCACGGAAACGATCATGTGATGCCGGGGCGACCCGGGGGCCGTGACCGCACGGGCGACCGAGCACGGGTCCGTGCGCGCACATCCCCCGCACCGGTCCCGTCGAGCCGCAGCGAGGAGTCCGCCCGTGGGCACTGCCGTCGACGACGCAGCCTCCGTGGAGTTCCACGCCTTCTTCGAGCGGCACTACGCCGAACTGGCGCGGCTGGCCGCCCTGCTGACGGGCGAGGCCGACGCGGCCGACGACCTGGCGGCCGACGCGCTGCTCGCGCTCTGGCACCGCTGGGACCGGGTGCGGGCGGCCGAGCACCCGGTGGCGTACGCGCGCGGCGTGGTGGCCAACCTGGCCCGCAGCCGGATCCGCAGCGCGGTCCGTGAGCGGCGCCGCATCACCCTGTTCTGGTCGCAGCGCGAGGAGAAGACGGAGAACCCGGACGTCCCCGGCATGGTCGACGTGCAGGAGGCGCTGCGCAGACTGCCGTTCCGCAAGCGGGCGTGCGTGGTGCTGCGGCACGCCTTCGACCTCTCCGAGAAGGACACCGCGCTCGCACTCGGGGTGTCGGTGGGTACGGTGAAGAGTCAGACGTCGAAGGGGATGGCCGAGCTCCAGCGGTTGCTCGGGGCCGAGTCCGTCCCGCGGCAGATCCACCGGGCGGTGTCCGGGGCCACCGGAGGAAGGGACCGATGAGGGACGTGCACGAGGACCTGCGCGCCCGTCTGCGCGAGACGGCCGAGGCCCACGAGCCCGACCGTGCGCGCATCCTGGCCCGGATCGAACGCGGCATGGCCGAGGGGACCCGCGCCACGCACCGGGCGCGCCGGCCGCTGAGCGGCTGGGCCGGCTGGGCGCGGCTCGCGGGCGCCAC
>NZ_JAVRHI010000037.1:0-7812 GCF_034105845.1 Streptomyces sp. CRN 30
CTCACGCGGGGGTACGCCCGCTCCGCGCACCGGTGGCAGCTCGCGCGGTGGCGCCGGTCCGCGCTCCGGCGCCCGGCCCACCCCCGCGTCCCGCGCGACCGGCCGCGACGGCAACCGGCCGCCCGGCACCGGGGGCCGCCCGCCGCGGAGCGGGGCCGGCCGTCCCGGGCCGCGCACCACGGGCACCGGACGGCGGCCGGCCAATCCGCGGCTGCTGCGGCAGCGGCTGTTCGTGTTCGTCGTGGTGACGCTGCTGGTGGCGCTGGGCATCGCGGCGGCCCAGGGCTGCCAGGGCCCCTCGCGGGGCCTCGGCGGCGACGACGCCCGCACGAGGGCGACCGCTCAGCCGGCGGACACGGTCATGGACGCGGTCATGGACGCGGACGCGGACGTGGACGCGAACATGGACGTGGACGTACGGAGTCAGGACGCCGTCGGGCGCGTGGCGTAGAAGGCCACCGCCGACGCCGCCGCGACGTTGAGGGAGTCGACACCGGCGTCCATCGGGATGCGGACGTGTTCATCGGCGGCGGCGAGGGCGGCCGGGGTCAGGCCGTCGCCCTCGGTGCCGAAGAGCAGCGCGAGCCGGTCGTGGTCGCGGCCGGCGAGTTCGTCGAGGGTGACGGAGCGGTCGCTCAGGCAGAACGCGGCGACCGTGAACCCTGCCGAGCGCAGCGTGTCGACATCCCGCGGCCAGGAGTCCAGGCGGGTCCACGGGACCTGGAAGACGTTGCCCATGGAGACCTTGACGGACCTGCGGTAGAGCGGGTCCGCGCAGCGCGGGCTGAGCAGGACCGCGTCCACGCCGAGGGCGGCGGCGTTGCGGAAGGCGGCGCCGACGTTGGCGTGGTCGACGATGTCCTCGAAGACGGCGACGCGGCGGGCGTCGCGGAGCAGGTCGGCGGGGGCGGGCAGGGCCCGGCGCTCCATCGAGGCGAGGGCGCCGCGGTGCACGTGGTAGCCGGTGACCTGCTCGGCGACGGCGGGCTCGACGACGTAGACCGGGGCGGTGGCGCGGGCGATGACGTCGCTCATGACGTCGACCCACTTGGCCGACAGCAGCATGGAGCGCATCGCGTAGCCGGCGTCGCCGGCCCGCCGGACGACCTTCTCGCCCTCGGCGATGAAGAGGCCCTCGGCGGGCTCGCGGCGGCGCCGCAGGGCGACGTCGGTCAGGTCGGTGTAGTCGTGCAGGCGCGGGTCGTCGGGGTCGGTGACGAGAACGGGTTCGGCCATGGTCAGAGGGCCGTCCCGGCCGGGCCGACACCCACGACGGGGCCGACGACGATGACCGCGGGCGGCCGTACTTCCCGTGCGACGACCGTCTCGGCGACGGTGGCGAGGGTGGCGTCGACGCGGCGCTGGGCGGCGGTCGTGCCCTCCTGGACGAGGGCGACCGGGGTGTCGGGGGACTTGCCGTGCGCGACGAGCGTCTCGGCGATGCGGCCGATCTTGTCGACGCCCATGAGGACGACGAGGGTGCCGGTGAGCCGGGCCAGGGCGGGCCAGTCGACGAGCGAGCGTTCGTCGTCGGGGGCGACATGGCCGCTGACCACGGTGAACTCGTGCGCGACGCCCCGGTGGGTGACCGGGATGCCGGCCGCGCCGGGCACGGAGATCGAGCTGGAGATGCCGGGGACGACCGTGCAGGCGATGCCCGCCTCGGCCAGTGCCTGGGCCTCCTCCATGCCCCGGCCGAAGACGAACGGGTCGCCGCCCTTGAGCCGTACGACGGCCTTGCCCTGCTTGGCGTGGTCGATCAGGGCCTGGTTGATGGCCTCCTGGGCCATGTACCGGCCGTAGGGGATCTTCGCGGCGTCGATGACCTCGACGTGCGGCGGCAGTTCGGCGAGGAGGTCGCGGGGGCCGAGGCGGTCGGCGATGACGACGTCGGCCTCGGCGAGGAGCCGCCGGCCGCGGACGGTGATCAGGTCGGGGTCGCCGGGGCCGCCGCCGACCAGGGCGACACCGGCGGTGCGGGCGCGGTGGTGCGGGGCGACGAGGGTGCCGTCGCGCAGGCCCTCGACGACGGCGTCGCGGATGGCCGCGGTGCGGCGGGGATCGCGGCCCCGGGCGTCGGTGGTGAGGACGGCGACCGTCACGCCCTCGCTGGTGCCGGTGGCCGGGGTCCAGGCGGTGGCCTCGTCGGCGTCGTCGGCGCGGACGCACCACACCCGGTGGCGCTCGCCCTCGGCGGACGCGGCGGCGTTGGCGGCCGGGTCGCTGGTGGCGATCAGCGCGTACCAGGCGTCGGCGAGGTCGCCGTCGGCGTACGGGCGCCGCTCCCAGCCGATCTCTCCGGTGTCCGCCATCGCCTCGACGGACGGGGTGGCCCGCGGGGAGACGAGGAGGACGTCCGCGCCGGCCGCGACGAGGGCCGGGAGGCGGCGCTGGGCGACCTGGCCGCCACCGAGGACGACCACGCGGCGTCCGGTCAGGCGGAGACCTACGGGGTAGGCGGGGTGTTCGGCCATGAGGGTGCGGCTCCTCGTCCTGGCGGAGTGGCGGAGTGGCGGGGGGATGCGAGGGGAGCTGCGGCACTGGAGCTGCCCTGAGGTGCGGATTTTACGCGGCGGGGCGGGGGTGGCGGCGCCGGGCCGCCACCCCTTCCGCTCCGGGCGGCTCCGCGCTACTTCTCGGTGACGCCCGCCGAGTCGAACGTCGCCACCTCGTGCATGGCGCGGGCCGTGCTCTGCACCATCGGCAGGGCCAGCAGCGCGCCGGTGCCCTCGCCGAGGCGGAGGTCGAGGTCGACCAGCGGACGCAGGCCCAGCTTGTTGAGCGCGGCGACGTGGCCGGGCTCGGCGCTGCGGTGGCCCGCGATGCAGGCGGCCAGCACCTCGGGGGCGATCGCGCGGGCGACCAGGGCGGCGGCACCGGCGCTCACGCCGTCCAGGATGACCGGCGTACGCAGGGACGCGCCGCCGAGCAGCAGGCCGACCATGGCGGCGTGCTCCAGGCCGCCGACCGCGGCGAGGACGCCGAGCGGGTCGGCGGGGTCCGGCTGGTGGACCTCCAGGGCGCGGCGGACCACCTCGGTCTTGCGGGCGAGGGTCTCGTCGTTGATGCCGGTGCCGCGGCCGGTGACCTCGGCCGGGTCGGCACCGGTGTAGACGGAGATCAGCGCGGCGGACGCGGTGGTGTTGGCGATGCCCATCTCGCCGGTGAGCAGCGCCTTGTTCCCCGCGGCTACCAGGTCGCGGGCGGTCTCGATGCCGACCTCGATGGCCTGCTTGGCCTCCTCGCGGGTCATCGCGGGGCCGGTGGTCATGTCGGAGGTGCCCGGCCGGATCTTGCGGGGCAGCAGGCCGGGGGTGGCGGGCAGGTCGGCGGCGACACCGACGTCCACGACGCACACCTCGGCGCCGACCTGGGTGGCGAAGGCGTTGCAGACGGCTCCGCCGCCGAGGAAGTTGGCCACCATCTGGGCGGTGACCTCCTGCGGCCAGGGGGTGACGCCCTGGGCGTGCACCCCGTGGTCGCCGGCGAAGACCGCGACGGCCGCGGGCTCCGGGATCGGCGGCGGGCACTGCCGGGACAGCCCGGAGAGCTGCGCGGAGATGATCTCCAGCATGCCGAGCGCGCCGGCCGGCTTGGTCATCCGCTTCTGCCGCTCCCACGCCTCGCCGAGCGCCTTGGCGTCCAGCGGGCGGATCTGCGCGACGGTCTCGGCGAGCAGGTCGTGCGGGTCCTCGCCGGGCAGCGCGCGACGGCCGTACGTCTCCTCGTGCACGACCCAGGAGAGCGGGCGCCGCTTGGACCAGCCGGCCTGCATCAGCTCGGGCTCGTCCGGGAACTCGTCGACGTAGCCGACACAGAGGTAGGCGACGACCTCCAGGTGTTCGGGCAGGCCGAGCGTGCGGACCATCTCGCGCTCGTCGAAGAAGCTGACCCAGCCGACGCCGAGGCCCTCGGCGCGGGCGGCGAGCCAGAGGTTCTCTACGGCGAGCGCGGAGGAGTACGGGGCCATCTGCGGCTGGGTGTGCCGGCCGAGGGTGTGCCGGCCGCCGCGGGTCGGGTCGGCGGTGACGACGATGTTGACCGGGGTGTCGAGGATGGCCTCGATCTTCATTTCCTTGAACTGCTTCGCCCGGCCCTTGGGGAGCGACTTGGCGTACGCCTCGCGCTGGCGGTCGGCGAGTTCGTGCATCGCGCGCCGGGTGTCGGCGGAGCGGATGACGACGAAGTCCCAGGGCTGGGAGTGGCCGACGGACGGGGCCGTGTGGGCGGCCTCCAGGACGCGGAGCAGCACCTCGTGCGGGATGGGGTCGTCGCGGAAGCCGTTGCGGATGTCGCGGCGTTCGCGCATGACCTTGAGGACGGCCTCGCGCTCGGCGTCGTCGTAGCCGGGCGCGGCGGGGCTCACCGCCGTCGGCGGTTCCTGCTCCGCGTCCTCGCCGTCCTCCTGCTCGGCGGCCCGGGTCTCCAGGTCGTCCGCCAGCTGTACGGGTACGGGTGCGGCGTCGTCGCCCGCGCGCGGGGCGGGGACCACGGGGGCCGGGCCCGCCTCGGGGGCGGGCCGCTGCGGAACCGGCGCGAGGTGCGGGGTGGTCGGCACCTGGCCCTCGACGGGGACGAAGACGCCGACGGAGCCGTCCGTCGGCGTGGTCTCCGCACCGGGGGCGTTCTCGGTCGACTGGGGTCCCTGGGCGGGCTGCGGGGCCGCGGCCACCGCTTCCGGCTCCTGGGCGGACTGCGGGGCGCCCTCCACTGCGTGCTGCTCCTGGACGAACTGGGGTCCGGGGACCGCCGCCTGGGGCTGCGGGACCTGGACGGGCTGTGCGGGTGGTACGGGCGCCTCGTCGGACGCCGCGGCGGACGGCACCCCGGCGGACGGCTCGTCCGTGAGGGGGGCCGCCGGGTGGGACGGCGGTACGACCGCCGGGGGTTCCGCCTGGGGCGGGAGGGGGGTGACCTGGGCCGGCTCCGGGGTGACCTGGGCGGGGGCCGGGGCGGCAGGGGGTACGTGGGGCGCGTCCGCCGCCAGGGCTTCGGCCTCCGCCGCGGGTTCGGCGTCCGCCGGGACGTAGGCGGGGGCCTGGGCCGCGACGGGTTCGCCGACGGCGGCCGTCTCCGGAACGGCGGCCGCGACGGCCTCCTGTGGAGCTACGGGTTCCTGCGGAGCGACAGGCTGCGGGACGGCGGGGGGCGCGACGTTTTCCTGGGGCGCGGCCGGCTGCGGGTCCTGGGGCGCGGCAGCTTCCTGGGGCGCGGCAGCCTCATGGGGCACGGCCGGCTGCGGGTCCTGCGGCGCGGCAGCCTCATGGGGCACGGCCGGCTGCGGGTCCTGGACCACGGCAGGGTCTTGCGGCGCGACGGGCTGCGGGGCCGCGATCGTGGACGGTTCCTGCACGGGGGGTGCCGCCTCCGGCGCCGGGGCCGTCTCCGTGGGGGTGGCTGCCAGGGGCGCCGTCTCCTCCACGGGAGTGGACGGCGCCGGAATCTCGACGGGGGCGGGCGTCTCCGCAGCCGCCGCCGTCTCCACGGGGCCGGTGCCCTCCGGGACCTGCCCCTGCTCGGGCGAGGTGGTCTCCGGCTCTACGGGGCCGGACGCCACCGGGGTCTCCCCGTGCACGGGCGACACGGGCTCCGCCACCTCTGCGGCCACCGCCGTTTCTACGGATGCGGCAGCCTCCGGCGCCGGGACCTCTACGGAACCGGGCGCCTCCGGGAACGGAATCTGGGCAGGCTCCTGTGCGACGGGACCGGGCGCCTCCGGGAACGGAGTCTCGGCGGTTCCCTGCGGGACAGACGCGGACACCTCCGGCACGACGGGCACCGACGACTCCGCAGCCACGGGAGCGGACGGCTCCGCAGCCACGGGAGCGGACGGCTCCGCAGGGACCGGAGCGGACGGCTCCGTAGCCACCGGGACGGGCTGCTCCCCGGCTCCCTGACCGGACAGCTCCGGGGCACCGGCAACCGGGGCCGAACCCTCGGCGTTCTCCGACGCCACGGCCGGACTCTCGGCAGGCCCCGCTGCCGGGACCTCCTCGACGACCGGCTCCGGCGCCTGACCCGCGAGGGGGCCCGGCACGGACGTGGCGACGCCGCCCGGACCGTCACCCGGCGTCGCCGCAGGCACATCTGACGCCTCGGCGCCCGCCGGCACCTCAGGCGACCCCACCGTCTCGCCGCCCGCCGGAGCCTCAGGCGCACCCGCCGCCTCGGCACCCGCGCCCGCAGGCACCTCAGCCGTACCGACCGTCTCAGGCGTACCCGCCGTCTCAGGCGTACCCGCCACCTCAGGCGTACCCGCCACAACGGTGTCCGGCGGTGTCTCGGTCGTCCCGGACTGCTCGGTGTCCGCTGCCAGGCGGGCCACCGCCGCCTCGGCCAGGCGGGCCGGTTCGGGGGTCAGGGCGGGTGCCGGCGCGTGCGCCGGAACAACCGTTTCGGCAGCTCCCGCCCCGGCGCTCACCTGCGGCTGCGCCTGGGTCCTGACCTGGGTCTGCGGGCCCCAGGGCGCCGCCGCCCTGGACGGGTCGGCGTACTCGGGACCGGCCGCCGCCGGCCTCGTCGGCGCGTGGGCCGGGCCGCGGTCGGCCAGGGAGCGGACCGGGCTCGCCGAGGCGTCGGGGATGGGCGGACCGAGGTGCAGGGGCCGGCGCGGGGCCGACGGGGGCTCGGGCAGGCGGACGCCACCCAGGTCGAGCGAGCCGCTGTCCCGGCCGGACGTCTCGTGCGCCTCGGGCTCGTGGACGGCCTCGACGACCGGCTCCGGCGCGGGCGGGGCGACCTCGTTGCCCCAGGCGCTCTGGGCGCCCGGCAGCAGCAACAGATCCTCGTCCTCGGCGGTGGTCTCGGAGAGGTAGGTGTACGCACCCGGCGCGGCGACGCCCGGCTGCTCCACCATGCCTGAGTTCTCCGGCAGCCCCTCGCCCGGGATCTGGCCGGTGTCGGTCATGCGTACCCCTCGCCCATCGGTTAGTGCTTCTACGACCAGCTCACCCGGAACGGCGCACCGACCGCCCCGCAGTGAAGAACGAGCGTGCGTGCCCAGCGGCACGAACGACCCGCCGGAAAAGGCGACAAAGCCATTGAGTGGCATTCTCGCGGTCGTTCGCCCGCCACGTCAGCTTGATTCCGCGACGGCCCGCTGTGGACTGCGCCACGTTGCGCGTCCTCAGGTCCCGCCGTACCGCTCCCCGTCCAAAACGGTCGGGTTTTCCGGACATTGGCCGACGAAGCGCCGGATGCCCGAGAGCGGTACAACGATCGGCCAGCCTACCGCGCGCGGTACGACATTCGGATCACGGGGCGTGATCCCGGACGGCGCCGGTCAGCCGCCCTCACGCGGCGGCAGCGTCCCTGTGAGCAGGAACGCGACGCTCCGCTCGGTCTCCGTCCAGGCCCTGGTGTCGAGTTCGACGGACTGGAGCAGCGCGCACTCCACGTGGTAGCCGTGCTCGGTCAGGTCCCGGCCGACGAGTTCGGCCTCGTCGCGGGTGGCGGCGTGGGTGACGATGCGCTGCGGGCGGCGGTCGGCGACGGCGGAGACGACCGCCGCTCCCCCGCCGCCGACGCGGACGACGTCGGGTTCGGGGAGGTTCTCCAGGACGTGCGGCGCGGTGCCGTGGACGATCTGGAGCTGGACGCCGTGGTCGCGGGCGGTGGACTCGGTGCGGACGCAGGCGGTGAGGGCGCGGTCGACGGCGATGACGGCGGCGCCGCCGCGGGCCGCCTCGGTGGCGAAGGCGCCGCTGCCGCAGCCGATGTCCCAGACGAGGTCGCCGACGCGGGGGCCGAGCCGGGTGAGCTGGGCGGCGCGCAGCAGGTCGGTCTCCCCTTCGCCGAGCGGGCCGCCGTACG
>NZ_JAVRHI010000038.1:0-50349 GCF_034105845.1 Streptomyces sp. CRN 30
CGCGCGGTGGCGCCGTCGTTGCGCGGGGCGCGTCCCTCGGCCGGAGCGCCGGCGGGGGCAGCCGGTGCGCCGGTGTCGTCGGCCGACGGGTGGGTGGCCATCCAGCGCTGGATGGCGATGCGCGCGCCGGGCGTGTGGGCGTGGTCCAGCCACTCCCGGGACGGCTCCGAGGCCGCGTCCGCGTCCTGTCCCATGAGGAGCTGGACGGTGTCGCCGTCCCTCAGCACCGTGCTGAGCGTCGCCAGCCGCCCGTTGACCCGTGCGCCGATACAGGCGTGCGCGTCCTCCCCGTAGAGGGCGTACGCGGCGTCCACACAGCTGGCGCCCTCGGGCAGCCCCAGTGCGCCCCCGTCGGGCCGGAAGACGGTGATCTCGCGGTCCTGGGCGAGGTCCTCGCGGAGGGTGGACCAGAACATGTCGGTGTCCTGGGCCGCCTCCTGCCAGTCGAGGAGGCGGGAGAGCCAGCCGGGCCGGGTGGGGTCGGCCCGCTCGCCGTCGGAGGGGTCGTCGGCCCCCGGCGCGTAGGGGTTGCCGAGCGCCACGACCCCGGCCTCGGCTACCCGGTGCATCTGGTGCGTACGGATGAGGACCTCGGCGACCTGGCCGTCCGGGCGCGCCACGGCGGTGTGCAGCGACTGGTAGAGGTTGAACTTCGGTACGGCGATGAAGTCCTTGAACTCCGAGACGACCGGGGTGAGACAGGTGTGCAGCTCGCCGAGGACCGCGTAGCAGTCGGCGTCCTCGCCCACGAGCACCAGGAGCCGCCCGAAGTCCGCGCCGCGCAGCTGTCCGCGCTTGCGGGAGACGCGGTGCACGGAGACGAAGTGCCGGGGCCTGATGACGACCTCGGCCTGGATGCCGGCCTCGCGCAGCACCGCGCGCACCTCGTCGGCGGTCTCGGCGAGGGTGTCGCCGCCGTGCGCGGCGTCCTCGGCGTTCTCCGCGATCAGTTCCCTGGTGCGCGCGCACTCCTCGGGGTGCAGGATCGCGAAGACCAGGTCCTCCAGTTCGGTCTTGAGGACCTGCACGCCGAGCCGTTCGGCGAGGGGGATCAGCATGTCGCGGGTGACCTTGGCGATGCGTTCCTGTTTCTCGCGGCGCATCACGCTGAGCGTGCGCATGTTGTGCAGCCGGTCGGCGAGCTTGATCGACATCACGCGGACGTCGTTGCCGGTGGCGACGAGCATCTTGCGGAACGTCTCGGGTTCGGCGGCGGCCCCGTAGTCGACCTTCTCCAGCTTCGTGACGCCGTCGACGAGGTAGCGGACCTCCTCGCCGAACTGGGCGCCGACCTGTTCGAGCGTCACCTCGGTGTCCTCGACCGTGTCGTGCAGCAGGGAGGCCGTCAGCGTGGTGGTCTCCGCGCCGAGTTCGGCGAGGATCAGCGTCACGGCGAGCGGGTGCGTGATGTACGGCTCGCCGCTCTTGCGCATCTGGCCGCGGTGCGAGGACTCCGCGAGCAGATAGGCGCGGCGCAGGATGTCGACGTCGGCGTCGGGGTGGTGGGCGCGGTGGACCTCGACCACGTGGCCGATCGCGTCCGGCAGCCGGTCGCGGGCGGCCGGGCCGAGCACCGCGGCCCGGCCGAGGCGGCGCAGATCGATGCGCGGGCGGTTCTTCCTGCGGTGGCTCGCGGTCGTCACAGTGGCGGGCGTGAGGGGGTTCGTGGCCTCCGCACTCATGGGCACCTCCGGCTCCGTGGACCGGCGGACGGGTGCCCTTGGGCAAACGGCGACTCAGGGGTGGGCGTCGTTCCCCCGTCCGGACCGGTGCTTGATGCTATCGAGCCCACCACGCCCGGCTGACCGCCTCTCGCCGAGCGTGAAACGGATCACCCATTCGAGCGAGGGACTCGGGGTTTACGGTTTCGAGCCATGTGGGACGCCCGGGACCATGGAATCGAACGTGGGCGCGTCCGCCGAGCCCGGTTCCCTGCCCTCCGGCATCCCGCACGCTGCGATGCGCAGCCGCGGAACGCGTCAACGCGCCGCGGTTTCCAGCCATTCCGCGTCGATCTCTCCCTCGGCGACGATCACCGCGGGACCGGTCATCTCGATCTCGCCGTCCGGGCGCTCGGTGATCACCAGCGTGCCGCCGGGCAGATCGACGGTGTAGGTCACCGGGGTGCCCGTCACCGCCGGGTCGGCGCCGTCACGGCGGGCCACCGCCACGGCCACGGCGCAGGCGCCGGTGCCGCAGGACCGCGTCTCGCCGGAACCGCGCTCGTGCACGCGCAGCGCCACGTGCCCGGGGCCGCGGTCGACCACGAACTCCACGTTCACCCCGTCCGGATAGGCGGCGGCCGGGCTGAAGGGCGGGGGGTCGTACAGGTCACCGGCGTGGGCGAGGTCGTCCACGAAGGCGACCGCGTGCGGATTGCCCATGTTCACGTTGCGCGCGGGCCAGCTGCGCCCGCCGACGCTCACCGTGACCTCGCCCTCGGGGAGGCGGGCCCGGCCCATGCCGACGGTGATGTCGCCGTCCTTGGCGAGGTGCACGGTCTTCACGCCCCCGCGGGTGGCGATCGCGAGGTCGCCCGCGTCGGCGTGGCCGGCGCGCTGCAGGTAGCGGGCGAAGACCCGCACGCCGTTGCCACACATCTCGGCGACCGAGCCGTCGCCGTTGCGGTAGTCCATGAACCACTCCGCCTCGGCCGCCATCGCCGCGGCCTCGGGGTGCGCGGCGGACCGCACGACGTGCAGCAGACCGTCCCCGCCGATGCCCGCGCGCCGGTCGCACAGTGCGGCGACGGCGGCCGGGGGCAGGTCGAGGGCGTTCTCGGGGTCCGGGACGATCACGAAGTCGTTCTCGGTGCCGTGCCCCTTGAGGAAGGCGATCCGCGTGCTCATCCCTCGATCGTACGGGGTGGGTACGACGGCGACGGTGGCGCGGGGGGGGCGCCGGCGGGAACACCGGCCGCGCGCTCGGGGGCTCAGCGCAGCCGGGCCACGCGCCACACGGCCAGGCCGACCAGTACGGCGACCACCACCGCGTACAGGAGCACGACCCGCCAGTCCGGGCGTCGGCCGGATCCGCGCTGCGGCAGTCCGGGCCAGGTGCTGCCGACCCGGCGGGCGGCCATCATGCCCCAGCCGGCCGCACAGAAGCAGATCAGCAGGCCCAGCATGGCGACCACGGCGCCGCCGTCACCGAACTCGAAGGCGAGCGGGAAGGCGAACATCAGCGAACCGACCGCGGCCAGGACGACGATGGGCGCGAGCTGCCAGATGCGCATCCGGCGCTGCGGGCGCAGCTCCACCTCGACCTCCGGCCCGGCGGACATCTCGTCCGGCCCCGGCCCGTCGGCGGTCACTCCGTCCGGCGGCTGCTCCTCCGGCCCGTCCGGGCTCAGCGGATCACCGTCGGCTCCGGCGTCGGGACGGTACCCCTCCAGGGTCTGCCGCTCCCCTTGCCCCGCGGGTGCCGCGAGATCACCGTCCGCTCCTTGCGCGGTGTCGCGAGGGCCGGCCTCCATCGCCACGCGCCCTCCCCACTAGGATTCCACTGGTCGATCGAAGCTTGATGATGGCACGGTCCCGGAGGCCCGGATGACGGCCGGAGCGTCCCGATGCCAGGACGTGATCAGGCTGTAACCGGTCGTTCGACCAGAGTCAGCGCGAGCCCGGGAAGTTCCGTGCCGTCCGCCGCTCCGCCCTTCAGCCAGTGCACCCGCGGATCGCGCCGGAACCAGGAATCCTGGCGGCGCGCGAAGCGCTTGGTGGCCCGCACGGTCTCGGCCCGCGCCTCCTCCTCGGTGCACTCCCCGGCGAGCGCGGCGAGCACCTGCTGGTAGCCGAGCGCGCGCGACGCCGTACGCCCCTCGCGCAGCCCCCGCGCCTCGAGTGCGCGCACCTCGTCGACGAGTCCGGCGTCCCACATGCGGTCGACCCGGCGGGCGATGCGCTCGTCCAGCTCGGGACGGTCCACGTCGACGCCGATCTGCACCGTGTCGTAGACGGAGTCGTGGCCGGGGAGGTTGGCGGTGAACGGCTTGCCGGTGATCTCGATGACCTCCAGGGCGCGCACGATGCGGCGGCCGTTGCTCGGCAGGATGGCCCGGGCGGCCTCCGGGTCGGCGGCGGCCAGGCGCGCGTGCAGGGCGCCGGAGCCCCGCAGGGTGAGTTCCTCCTCCAGGCGGGCCCGGACCTCCGGGTCGGTGCCGGGGAACTCCAGGTTGTCGACCGCGCCGCGGACGTACAGTCCGGAGCCGCCCACCAGCACCGGCCAGCGGCCCTCCGCGAGCAGCGCGTCGATCCGCGCGCGGGCGAGCCGCTGGTACTCGGCGACGCTGGCCGCGACGGTGACGTCCCAGATGTCCAGCAGGTGGTGCGGGACGCCACCGCGTTCCTCGGGTGTCAGTTTGGCGGTGCCGATGTCCATCCCCTGGTAGAGCTGCATCGAATCGGCGTTGACGACCTCGCCGCCGAGGCGCTGGGCCAGGAAGACGCCGAGATCGGATTTGCCCGCCGCGGTGGGTCCGACGACGGCGATGACACGGGGGGCGGAGGGTGCGCTGCTCACCGACCCAGTCTCGCAAACCTCACGTACTCCCCTCGAACGAGTTACGTGACGTCACACGGCCGGGGTCGTTCCTGTTGCGAGGTTCCGACCGCCGGTTCCGAGTGCCGGTGTCCCGGGCGACGCAATCGGACGCACCGGGCGACGCGGGATTTCGCCCGCACGAGTAACGTTGGAGTGGATATGGGCGTTTTTGCACGACTTCTGCGGAGGTCGAGGACAGCGGAGGAGGCGTCGACCGTCGAGGCCGGGGCCGCGACACCGGCAGCCGGGACCGGCGGGAACGGGACGGAAGCGCCGGAAGAGGCGGGCGGAACCCCCGAGACCTCCGGCGGCGGGGTACCGGAACCGGCCGCGGCCGAGGCGGCAGCAGCCGAGGCGGGCACGGCGCCGGAGACCGAGGACGGCGGCGAGGACGCGCGCGGGACCGCGCCGGAGGGTTCCGGCGGGACCGGTGACGTGGAGATCCCCGCCCAGCAGACCGCCGCGAAGGCCGCGGACAACGCCGCGGACGACACGGCCGGCGAGGGCGCCCGCGCTTAACCGCTCGCGCGAGGAAGGTGGACCATGGGTCTCCTGGACAGTCTGAAAGCCAGATGCAGCCCCGCCACGAACAGGATCTCGGGCCTCGCGAAGGAACACGGGGACAAGGTCGGGCGCGGTATCGACAAGGCGGCGCACATGGTCGACGAGAAGACCAAGGGCAGGTACAGCGACCGGATCCACATGGGCACGGACCGGGCCAAGAACGCCGTGGACCGGCTCGCGCACAAGGACGACGGCACCGGGTCCCCACCTCCTCCACCGGCCTCCTGAGCGACACGGCAGCGGCACCTGGACGACACCGGCGGACGGCCGGGAGCACGACGCTCCCGGCCGTCCGCCGTGTGCCCTAGGACCAGGTGGCCACCACGTACCCGACGCCGTACGGGGCGTCGTCGTACAGCAGCGAACCGGACAGGTCCGTGCCCTCGGCGGCGCCCGCGAGGAGCTGCCAGGGTGCACGGCCGGCGACCTGCAACTCGTGCGCGAGACCGGCGTCCAGCGCCTTCAGGGCGGTGGTGTCGGCCGAGCCGAGCGCCCGCGCGGCCGCCGCATCGAAGCCGGCCGCGCGCTCGTCGAGGTACCCCGGCGCCTTGAGCGTGCGGCACGCGCTGCCGTCACCCATCACCAGCATCGCCACCCGCGGTGACCGTGCCGCGATCTCCCGTCCCGTGTCCACGCACCGCCCGGCCGGGAGGTCCCGCGCCACACCGAACCCCTCGACGGGCGCGCCGGCCCACTCCGTGCGCGCCAGCAGCCACGCGGCGACCGCCAGGGAGGTCGGCAGGCCGGACTCCGCCTCCGTGCCGTCCGGCTCGCCGGGCCCGAGGCGTACGTCGACGTCGACGCCGAAGCCGCGGAAGGAGCCCGCCGTGCCCGCCGGGTACGGGAGGCTGTCCCCGGCCGGGCCCACCACCACGAGCCGGTCGGGGAGCGCGGCGGCCAGTACCCCGAGCGCGGTGGCGCACGCGGCCCGCGCGGCGTCCAGTTCGGGCGCCGCCCCGGCGGCGACCTCGGGCACGAGCAGCGGCGGGCAGGGGCACACGGCGGCGGCTACAAGCATGATCAGCAGCGTAGTCCCGCGGGCCGGGATCAGTCGCAGCCGCAGCCCGTGGTGGCGAGCGGCAACGGCTCCGGGACGCCGATCTTCGGCAGCCCGAGCAGCACGCCGGCCGGCTTGTCCTCCTGCTCCGCCTTCTTGAGGTTCCGCTTCTCCCAGGCGTCGCCCGCGCGCGTGCGGCGCACGTCCAGGACGGTGCCCTCGGCGAGCAGGTGGTGCGGGGCGGCGTACGTGATCTCCACGGTCACCACGTCGCCGGGGCGCACCTCCTGGTCCGGCTTGGTGAAGTGCACCAGGCGGTTGTCGGGGGCGCGGCCGGAGAGGCGGTGGGTGGCGCCGTCCTTGCGGCCCTCGCCCTCGGCGACCATCAACTCCAGGGTGCGGCCGACCTGCTTCTTGTTCTCCTCCCAGGAGATCTCCTCCTGGAGGGCGACGAGACGCTCGTAGCGCGCCTGGACGACCTCCTTGGGAATCTGGCCCTCCATGGTGGCCGCGGGGGTGCCGGGGCGCTTGGAGTACTGGAAGGTGAAGGCCTGCGAGAAGCGCGCCTCGCGCACCGCGTGCAGGGTCTGCTCGAAGTCCTCCTCGGTCTCGCCGGGGAAGCCCACGATGATGTCGGTGGTGATGGCGGCGTGCGGGATGGCCGCGCGGACCTTCTCGATGATCCCGAGGTAGCGCTCCTGCCGGTAGGAGCGGCGCATCGCCTTCAGGACGGTGTCCGAGCCGGACTGGAGCGGCATGTGCAGCTGCGGCATCACGTTCGGCGTCTCGGCCATGGCGGCGATCACGTCGTCGGTGAAGTCGCGCGGGTGCGGCGAGGTGAAGCGGACGCGCTCCAGTCCCTCGATGCTCCCGCAGGCCCGCAGCAGCTTGCTGAACGCCTCGCGGTCGCCGATGTCGGAGCCGTACGCGTTGACGTTCTGGCCGAGCAGCGTGATCTCCGAGACGCCCTCGGCGACCAGGGCCTCGACCTCGGCGAGGATGTCGCCGGGGCGGCGGTCCTTCTCCTTGCCGCGCAGCGCCGGGACGATGCAGAAGGTGCAGGTGTTGTTGCAGCCGACGGAGATGGAGACCCAGGCGGCGTACGCGCTCTCGCGGCGGGTCGGCAGCGTGGAGGGGAACGCCTCCAGCGACTCGGCGATCTCGACCTGCGCCTCCTCCTGGACGCGGGCGCGCTCCAGCAGGACCGGCAGCTTGCCGATGTTGTGCGTACCGAAGACGACGTCCACCCAGGGCGCCCGCTTCACGATGGTGTCGCGGTCCTTCTGCGCCAGGCAGCCGCCGACGGCGATCTGCATGCCGGGGCGGGACGCCTTCATGGGGGCGAGGCGGCCGAGGTTGCCGTAGAGGCGGTTGTCGGCGTTCTCGCGGACCGCGCAGGTGTTGAAGACGACGACGTCGGCGTCGCCCTCGCGGGTGCCCTCGGGGGCGCGGACGTAGCCCGCGTCCTCCAGCAGACCGGACAAGCGCTCGGAGTCGTGGACGTTCATCTGGCACCCGTAGGTGCGTACTTCGTAGGTCTTCACGCCCACTGCCTGGCTCCGGTCACTGCTGCTCATGCCACAAGGGTAGGCGGTGCACCGGGGAGCCTCCGCCTCCGCCCGCCGGAGCGCGGCCCGCCTCCCGTCAGCCCTGCTCGCCGCGCCATCCCTGCCGGCGCAGCACCTCCGCCACGTCCGGCGCCCGGTAGTGCTCCCCCTTGAGCACCTTGCCGTCCGCCCGGCGGGCCACCTGCCCGTCCGGTCCCAGCTTCGACATGTTGGCGCGGTGGATCTCGGCGATCACCGCGTCCAGGTCGATCCCGTGGACGAGCGCGGTGCCGTACGCCACGTACACGACATCCGCGAGTTCGTGCGCCAGCCGGTCCAGCGGCCCCCCGACGGCCACCTCGGCGACCTCCGCGGCCTCCTCGGCGAGCAGGTCACCGCGGTGGGCCGCGAGGTCCGGCGCCACCTCCGTCGGCACGGTGCGCGCGTCGAGTCCGAAAGCCCGGTGGAACTCCCGGACGGAAGAGGCGGGGGAGGGATGCATGCGGTCACTGTAATCACCTTCGCCCACCCTCTCCCACCTGCACGTCCAGGTGTGACGCCCCATGGAAGGCGGTGACGTAACCCCCTACGCTCCGTTGGGTCTTCACGAGCACAGCCGGCCCGGGGCACCCCTCCGGCCCGGCCGTCCGTCCCGTACGTATCCCGGCAGCTGCCGTACGACCAGGAATGTTGAGGACCCGCCGTGACCGTTCCTCCCGCCACTCCCGCCCACCGGGCGCAGTCACCCGTCACCCGGCGCACCCTGATCGGCACCGCGGGCGCGGTCGCCGCCGGGGCCGTGATCACGCCGGCCGTGATGGCCGGCCCGGCAGAACCGGACACCGCCATGGCCGGCGCCACCCGGGCCGGCCTCACGACCGGGATCTTCCCCGAGACCCGCGCCGCGGCCGCCGTCGGCGAGGCGCCCGTGGCGGCCGCCTTCCCCATCGGCTTCGTGGGCGTGCGCTGGGAGGGCGCGCCGGAGGCCACCGGCGGCGGCATCCGGCTGCGCACGGCCGACGGGACGGAGGGTGCCTGGCGGGCGTTCCCCGAGGACGGCTGCTTCCCCGCGAGCGGCGGTGGGCTGCTGATCCCCGCCGACGAGGCCGCCGGCTACGAGCTGAGGGCGCCCGCCGGGGCGACCGGGCTGCGTTCACTGGCGCTCGACACCCGGCGCGGCCCGCGGCGTGCGGTGGCCGTCCCGAAGGAGACGACGCGGATGCGCGGCCTCGCCTACGTGTCGCGGGCCGCCTGGGGGGCCGACGAGTCCCTGCGGTACGCGTCGGACGGCTCGGAGAACACGCCGGCCGCGTACTACCCCTTCCAGACCCTCACCGTGCACCACACCGCCACGTCGAACGACGACTCCGACCCGGCCGCCACGGTGCGCGGCATCTACCAGCTGCACACCGAGACCAACGGCTGGGGCGACATCGGCTACCACTTCCTCATCGACGAGGAGGGCCGCATCTACGAGGGCCGGCACACCGACGACGGCGGACTGCCCGGGCACGACGGCGACGGCAGGGTGGTGACCGCCTTCCACGTCGGCGGCTGCAACTCCGGGAACCTGGGCATCGCCCTGATGGGCACCCTGACCAAGCGGCGCCCGACCAAGGCCGCCCGGAAGTCGCTGACCCGTCTGGCCCGTGTGCTGGTGCGGCAGCACGGCGTCGACCCGTACGCGCGCGTGCGGTACGTCAACCCCGTGAACGGTGCCCACAAGGAGGTGCCGGAGATCAGCGGGCACCGGGACTGGATGGTGACGAAGTGCCCGGGCGGGACGATGTACCGGGAGCTCGACCGCCTGCGCGAGGCGGTGGCGGACGGCCTCTAGAGCCTCCGTGCGCCGGGCCCGCGACGCACGGACCCGGCGCACGGACGGCACACGGACACACCGTTGAACGACCAGCGCCGTCACCCCTCGCACACGCCCCCACACAGGTCGGTCACGGCTTCACCCCGGCCGCCCGACAAGCCTTGGCCGTCGCCCCCTGAGCTGGCAGGATCGCGCCATGCTCCAGGGTCTGTGCCGCTACGGCGCCCGCCGACGCCTGCCGGTCGCCACGGCCGCGCTCGTGGTCCTCGGGCTGCTCCTGTGGTGGCTGTGGCCGCGCGAGGAGCCCCCGACCGGAACGATCACGCTCAGCACGGGCACGGAGGAGGGGGTCTACTACGAGTACGGGGAGCGCCTGCGCGCCGCGATCGCCCGGGACATGCCCGGTCTCAAGGTGGTGGTGCAGTCCAGCGACGGCTCGCAGCAGAACGTCGCGCGCGTGGCCACCGGTGAGGCCGACTTCGCCATCGCCGCGGCGGACGCGGTGGAGACGTACCAGCAGAACCGGATGCCCGGGCACGCCGGGCTGCGTGGCATGGCACGGCTGTACGACGACTACGCGCAGCTCGTCGTCGCGCGCACGTCCGACATCGAGACGGTCGAGGACCTGCGCGGCAAGCGGGTCGGTGTGGGGCCCGACGACTCCGGCGTACGGCTCATCGCCGACCGGGTGCTGAAGGCGGCCGGGCTCGATCCGCGGCAGGACGTCGTACCGGAGAAGGACGGCATAGCGACCGGGCCGAACCGGCTGCGCGACGGCCGGATCGACGCGTTCTTCTGGTCGGGCGGCCTGCCGACCCGCGGACTGGCGGACCTGGCCGAGACGTCCGACTTCCGGTTCGTGGAGATCGACGCCGCCCTCGTGGCCGAACTGCACGACCAGGACGACGCCCTCGGCTTCTACCGGTCCTCGGTGATGCCCGCCGACGCCTATCCGTCCGTGCAGCGGGGCGGCACCGTGCAGACGCTCACCGTGGCCAATCTGCTCATCACACGCGCGGGCGTGGATCCCCGGCTGACCGAGTGGCTCACCCGGACGGTGATCAACAGCCGCGACAGCATCGGTTCGCACGTCCACTCGGCGCAACTGGTGGACCTGCGCACGGCCATCTACACGGACCCGCTGAGCCTGCACGAGGGCGCGCGACGGTACTACCGCTCGATGAAGCCGTAGGGCGCGGCACGACGGCCTCAGGTGCCGTTCAGGCCGGTGGTCCTGACCTCGGCACCGTCACGGTCACCTGCAGCCCGTGCGGTTCGTGGCGGGCGTACGCGATCGATCCGCCACCCGCCGCGAGCAGCGCGCGCGTGATGGACAGGCCGAGCCCGGACCCCTTGATGTTCTGGTGCCCCGGGCTGCGCCAGAAGCGGTCGCCGATGCGGCTGAGCTCCTCGTCGCCGAGCCCGGGCCCCCGGTCGGCGACGACGACCGTGGAGACGTCGCCGTTGGAGGACACGCGCACCGAGACGTCCTCTCCCCCGGGGGTGAACTTCAGCGCGTTGTCGATCACGGCGTCCAGGGCGCTCGACAGGGCGATCGGGTCGGCCCAGGCGGTGGTGGGCGGGCAGTCCCCCGCCAGCCGTACGCCCTTGCTCCCGGCCACCGGTCCCCAGGCGGCGACGCGTTCGGCGGCCAGTTCGCCGATGTCGGTGAGCTCCAGGGACGCCTCGGCGTGCTCGGCGAGCGCGAGGTCGAGCAGGTCGTCGAGGACCTGGGCGAGCCGCTTCCCCTCGGCGCGCACGGAGCCGATCTCCTCGTTGTCCTCGGGCAGTTCCAGGGCGAGCAGGTCGATACGGAGGAGCAGCGCGGCGAGCGGGTTGCGCAGCTGGTGCGAGGCGTCCGCGACGAAGGCGCGCTGCTGTTCGAGGACCTCCTCCACGTTGCCGGCCATCTCGTTGAACGACCGGGCCAGCCGCCGGAACTCCGGCGGCCCGCCGGCCACCGGGACCCGGGACTTCAAGCGCCCGGTGGCGATGTCGTGGGCGGTGGCGTCGAGCTCCCGCACGGGCTTGAGGACCCAGCCGGTCAGGCGCAGCGCGGCCCCGACGGCGAGGAGCATCGCGGCCACCAGGACCGCCGCGATGACCAGCCAGCCCCGCAGGATCTCCGACCGCATCTGCCCGGTGGGCGAGTCGGTGACGACGACGGCGACGACGTCACCGTCCCGGACGACCGGCGACGCGACGACCAGCCGGCCGCGCTCCCAGGGCCACACCTGCTCCGGGTCGTCGCTGCGCCGCCCCAGCAGCGCCTCGCCGTAGGCGTCGCGGCCCTCGCCCTCCAGGGGCACGTACCAGCTGCGCGGGGCGTTCGCCATGGCGCTGCACCTGCGCTCGCACCCGCGGTCGAAGACGCCCGCGCGGATGCCGTACACGTCGTGGTAGCGGTCGAGTTCCCGCTGCAGGGTCTGCCGGCGCTCGCCGGTGTCGTCGACCCGGGAGCCGGGCGGACGGTCGGCGACGAACTGCGCGAGGGCCGCGAAACGCGCCGTGTCGTCGATGCGGTCGACGACCACCTTCTGCTGCTCCGCGGCCGCCAGGCTGACCGCGAGCGGGATGCCGAGCGCCAGCAGCACGGCGGCCATGAGGACGATGAGCAGCGGAAGCAGACGAGTGCGCACCCGGGCACGCTATGCCGCGGGGATGACCAGGCGGTACCCGACTCCGCGCACTGTCTCGATCAGTGCGGGCATGCGCAGCTTGGAGCGCAGGGAGGCGACGTGCACCTCCAGGGTGCGGCCGGTCCCCTCCCAACTGGTGCGCCACACCTCGCTGATGATCTGTTCCCGGCGGAAGACCACCCCGGGGCGCTGGGCGAGCAGGGCCAGCAGGTCGAACTCCTTGCGGGTCAACTGGACCACCATGCCGTCCACGCTGACCTGGCGGGTGGGCAGCTCGATCTGCACGGTGCCCAGTCTGAGCGCGCTGTTCCCGGGCCCGGGGGTCTCACCGGCCGCCCTGCGCCGGCTGACGGCGTGGATGCGGGCGAGCAGTTCCCCGGTGTCGTACGGCTTGACGACGTAGTCGTCCGCCCCGAGGTTCAGTCCGTGGATGCGCGAGCGCACGTCGGCCCGGGCGGTGACCATGATGACGGGGATGCTGGTGCGTTTGCGGATCTTCCCGCAGACCTCATAGCCGTCCTGGTCGGGCAGGCCGAGGTCGAGCAGCACCACGCCGAAGCCGGCGCCCTCGGGGACGAGCGCCTGGAGGGCCTCCTCGCCGCTGCGGGCGTGCGTGACGTCGAAGCCGTGCCGGGCCAGCACCGCGGACAGGGCGGCGGCGACGTGATTGTCGTCCTCGACGAGGAGCAGTCTCATTCCGGCCCCCTCCGGTGCGTGTCGGTCACTGTGGGTGGTGGTGCCTGTGGGTGGCGGTTCTCGTGAATGGGCGCGTTTCGGTCTCTGTGATGGTCTCTGTGGGGAAGAGATGCGGGTCGATCTCTGCGAATGGCTGCTGCGATCCGTTTCGTTACAGGTCGGTCGTGCGGTCCCGAGGCCGCGCGGAGGCCGGAATCCCGGCCGGCGCGCACCCCGTTCCATGTGAACGCGGTTGCAACGCGCGGAGAACGCGGGCACGCGCGCGCGTGTCTCCTGTGCAGTGACGCCGATGACCGAGTACGACGTCAAGTAGCTGCGATCCGGCGTTACCCAGCCGGTACGCGGCGGTAATCGGCTGCCGCGGGCCCTTTACTCACCGTGGTGACCCGCTATCGGATCGTTATGCTCAATTTCCCCTCAGATGTAATGACGCTGGTAGGCGCAGGTCACTACTGTCCTCCGAAACCGAGGAGGACGGAGCCAGTAAGCGATGACCGAAGTATCGGTGGCCAAGGACACCGTGGCCGCGACCGACGACCTGGTCGTCCTGAAAAGCGTGAACAAGCACTTCGGCGCCTTGCACGTGCTCCAGGACATCGACCTGACGATCACCCGGGGTGAGGTCGTCGTGGTGATCGGGCCCTCCGGGTCCGGCAAGTCCACCCTGTGCCGCACCATCAACCGCCTCGAGACGATCGACTCGGGCGACATCACGATCGACGGCAAGCCGCTGCCCGCGGAGGGCAAGGCGCTCGCCCGGCTCCGCGCCGACGTCGGCATGGTGTTCCAGTCCTTCAACCTCTTCGCGCACAAGACGGTGCTCGAGAACGTCATGCTCGGCCAGGTGAAGGTCCGCAAGACCGACAAGGCGAAGGCCGAGGAGAAGGCGCGCGCCCTGCTCGACCGGGTCGGCGTCGGCACACAGGCGGACAAGTACCCGGCCCAGCTGTCCGGCGGGCAGCAGCAGCGTGTGGCGATCGCGCGGGCGCTGGCGATGGACCCGAAGGTCATGCTCTTCGACGAGCCGACCTCGGCCCTCGACCCCGAGATGATCAACGAGGTGCTGGAGGTCATGCAGCAGCTCGCACGCGACGGGATGACCATGATCGTCGTGACCCACGAGATGGGCTTCGCCCGCTCGGCCGCCAACCGGGTCGTGTTCATGGCCGACGGGCGCATCGTCGAGGAGGCGGCGCCGGACCAGTTCTTCAGCAACCCGCGCAGCGACCGGGCCAAGGACTTCCTGTCGAAGATCCTGCATCACTGATCCGCACCACTGATCAGCACCGCTGAGCCCGCACCACCGAGGGCAGCACGGGGCCACGTGCTCCGAGAGATCCGCTGCCCGGGCCCGACGGCCCACGTCACCCGCACCCGGCGCCCGCGGCACCCGCACCGACGGCCCGCTTCTCGTCACCACGCAAAGGATGTCCACCATGAAGCTCCGCAAGGTCACCGCCGCCTCGGCCACCGCCTTCGTCCTCGCCCTGACCGCGACCGCCTGTGGCGGCGGTGGCAGTGACAGCGGCTCGGGCGGCGGCGACAAGATCACCATCGGCATCAAGTTCGACCAGCCGGGCCTCGGCCTCAAGACGCCCGACGGCAGCTACGCGGGCTTCGACGTCGACGTCGCCACGTACGTGGCCAAGGAGCTCGGCTACGAGGAGGGGGACATCGAGTGGAAGGAGACGCCGAGCGCCGACCGTGAGAACGCCCTCGAGCGCGGCGACGTCGACTTCATCGCGGCCACCTACTCGATCACCGACGAGCGCAAGGAGAAGGTCGACTTCGCCGGCCCGTACCTGCTCGCCCACCAGGACCTGCTGATCCGCGCCGACGACAACGTCTCCAAGGGCGAGGACCTCAACGGCAAGAAGCTCTGCTCGGTCACCGGCTCGACCTCCGCGCAGAACGTCAAGAACGACTTCGCGCCCAAGGCCAACCTGCAGCAGCTCGGCACCTACTCCGAGTGCCTTGACGGCCTCGCGAGCGGTGCGGTCGACGCCCTGACCACGGACGACTCGATCCTCGCCGGCTACGCGTCGCAGGAGCAGTACAAGGGCAAGTTCAAGCTGGCCGGCCTGGAGCTGAGCAACGAGAACTACGGCATCGGTGTCAAGAAGGGCGAGACCGAGCTGCTCGACGACATCAACGCCGCCCTGGAGAAGATGGTCAGCGACAAGGACTGGGACAAGGCGGTCGAGGACAACTTCGGCCCGGCGAACTACGACAACGAGCCCGCCCCGAAGGTCGGCGACATCGTCAAGTAAGGCAGGCATCGGTGGCGGGCCGTTCGACGCGGCGGCCCGCCACTCCCCTCGGCACACGCGGAAGCGCGGGAGATCGTGTTCGACTTTCTTGAAGGCTACGACGTCCTAGGGGCGTTCTGGACCACAGTGCAGCTGACACTGCTCTCGGCCGTCGGCTCCCTGGTCCTGGGAACGGTACTGGCCGGGATGCGGGTCAGCCCCGTGCCGCTGATGCGCGGCTTCGGCACGGCCTACGTGAACATCGTGCGGAACATCCCGCTCACCGTCATCATCGTGTTCACCTCGCTGGGCCTCTCCAACATCTTCGGTGTCGCCCTCGGCGCGACGGACGACTTCGACGCGAAGTTCTTCCGGCTCGCCGTACTGGGCCTGAGCATGTACACCGCGACGTTCGTGTGCGAGGCCCTGCGCTCCGGCATCAACACGGTGCCGGTCGGGCAGGCCGAGGCGGCCCGCGCCCTGGGACTGAGCTTCTCCCAGGTGCTCTCGCTCATCGTGCTCCCGCAGGCGTTCCGCACGGTGATCGGCCCGCTGACCAACGTACTGATCGCCCTCACCAAGAACACCACGGTGGCGGCGGCCATCGGCGTGGCCGAGGCCGCGCTGCTGATGAAGGAAATGATCGAGAACGAGGCGCAGCTCCTCCTCATCGCCACGATCTTCGCCCTGGGCTTCGTGGTGCTGACGCTGCCGACCGGCCTGCTTCTCGGATGGCTCGGCAAGCGACTGGCGGTGAAGCGATGAGTTCCGTTCTGTACGACACGCCGGGGCCCCGGGCCAAACGGCGCAACCTGGTCCTCTCCGTGGTCTTCGGCGTCCTCCTGGTGCTCGCACTGTGGTGGGTCTGGCAGACCATGGCGGACAAGGGCCAGATGGAGGGGGCCAAGTGGAAGCCCTTCGTCGAGGCCCAGGCATGGACGACGTACCTGCTGCCCGGCCTCGGCAACACGCTCAAGGCGGCGGCCCTGTCGATGGTCATCGCCCTGCCGCTCGGCGCGGCCCTCGGCATCGCCCGCATGTCGGACCACAAGTGGGTACGGGTCCCGGCGGCGACGATCATCGAGTTCTTCCGCGCCATCCCGGTGCTGCTGCTGATGGTGTTCGCCAACCAGTTCTACTCGGACTACACCAACATCGACACCGACTCCCGGCCGCTGTACGCGGTGGTCACGGGCCTGGTCCTGTACAACGCCTCGGTGCTCGCCGAGATCGTCCGGGCCGGCATCCTGTCGCTGCCCAAGGGGCAGTCCGAGGCCGCGCAGGCCATCGGTATGCGCAAGACGCAGGTGATGACGACCATCCTGCTGCCGCAGGCCGTGACCGCGATGCTGCCGGCGATCGTCAGCCAGCTCGTCGTGATCGTGAAGGACACGGCGCTCGGCGGCGCCATGCTGAACTTCACCGAGCTGCTCAACGCCCGCAAGACGCTGGCGGCGAACTACGCGAACGTCATCCCCAGCTTCATCGTGGTGGCGGTCATCTTCATCCTGCTCAACTTCCTCCTCACCAGCTTCGCGTCCTGGCTGGAGGCCAGGCTCCGGCGCAGCAAGAAGAGCACCGGCGCGGTCCTCGGCGCGGGTGACGCGGCCGAGCTCAACGCGCCGGGTGAACTGGTCGGCGCCCACGGCACCGGCGCGGGCGCCAAACCCGATGGTGGCGCGGGCGGCGGAGGCGGCGGTGCGGGAACAGGCATAGGCGGAGACGTGGGCAAGACCCCCTGAACGGCCCGCGCGCGCAGAAGAACTGACGATATGTGAAGAAGCGGAGGCAGTGGCATGATCGCCACTGCCTCCGTCACTTGACGCAAGCACCGGCAATGGGTTGCATACGTTCTGTGATCGTGCACCCCCCTTCAACTGCCTGTTCCCGAACGTTCCGCAGGACACCGGTCCGGGCAGGGGGTACCGCGCCGTGGACCCGGTGATCATCGTGGGAGCGGGGCCCGTGGGGCTCACGCTCGCGCTCGCGCTCGCGCGCCAAGACGTGCCCTCCGTCCTCCTCGACGAGGGCCCGGGCAAGGACGAGCAGCGCCCCGCGCGGACGGTCGTCCTGCGTGCGGAGACGGCCGCACTGCTCACCCGGCTGACCGGGACGCCGCTCGCCGAGGCGGGGCTGCGCTGGGCCGGCTGGCGGTCGATGCGGCGCAAGCAGGTGACGCGGGAAGTCCGTTTCGCCGGGGACGCGCTCGAAGACACGCCCGTGCACCCGACCCAGGACACCTCCGGCGAGTCAGTCGGCCGCACCTCCGCGGACGTCCACGCGCCCCTCGAGACGGCCGCCCCGCTGCACATCGCCCAGCACGTGCTGACCGGTGTCCTGCGCACGGCCGTCGCGGGCGAGCGGCTGGTCAAGGTCGCCGTGGAGAGCCGGCTGGACGGTATCGAGCAGGAGCCGTCGGGCGTCACGGCACACACCCGCGGCCCCAAGGGCACCTGGTGGCGCGGCAGCTACCTCGTCGGCTGCGACGGCCCCCGCTCGACGGTCCGCAAACTCCAGGACATCCGCTTCCCCGGGCGCACGGCCGTGGAGCGGCACGCGGTGGCGGCGCTGCGCACGGAACTCCCCCGGCCCGACGAGGCGTTGCTGCACCGGTCACCGCCGTGGCGCACGTCCGGCCCCACGGGCGGGGAGGTGACCGCGCGGCCGCTTCCCGACGGGGCGTGGCGCCTGGACTGGCTGCTGCCGCCGGGCAAGGACCTGGTCACGCCCGAGATGCTGGTGACCCGGATCAGGGAGACGCTCGCGGGCTGGAGCGGCGGCACCACCCCGCCGTACGAGCTGCTCGACACGGGGGTGCACACCGTCCACCACCGCCTCGCGCGCCGCTGGCGGGCCGGCCGGGTGTTCCTCGCAGGGGACGCGGCCCACCTGCTCGGCGCGCTCGGCACCCAGGGCCTGGACGAGGGTCTGCGGGACGCCGACAACCTCGCCTGGAAGCTGGCACTGGCCTGGCACCACGGCCCCCACGAGGCGCTGCTCGACAGTTACCAGGAGGAACGGCGGGCGGTCGTCGCCGCCCGGCTGCGCGCCGCCGACCAGGCGCTGCCCGTGCTGCGCGGCGGCGGTGGACTGCGCTCGTACGTCCTCGGCCCGGCCCGCGGCCAGGACGCGCTCTTCGCCGACGGGCACCTGGGACACGGACAGCTGGGCGGGCCGGGGAGCTACGCCGGGTCGCCGCTCGCACCGCCGCGCGCCGAGTCGGAGACCGCCGTGGACACGCTGCCGGGCGACGCGGTCACCGATGTGCGGGTGACCGCGGAGGACGGCTCCTCCGTACGGCTGCGGGACCGGCTCGGACGCGGGGCGCTGCTGGTGGTGCTGATCGCACCGGGCACGGGGGTGTGGGAGCGCAAGCACTGGGTGAGCGCCGGCCTCATGCCCCGGCTCGCGGCCGCCGTGACGGCACTGCCCGGCCCCGCCGAACTGCTGGTCGCCGAGGAGTACCCGGGCGCGGCCGCGCACACGGTGCTGCTGATCCGCCCGGACGGCCATCTGGTGACCGCGCTGAGCGGGGTCCACCCCGCCGCGCTGTACTCGGCGGCGGAGGCGGCACTGGGAAGACGTACGCGGTCCGAGGAGGCGGCGGGGGCGGACGCGGACCGAGAGACCTGAGGAGGCGGCGGGGCGGGGACGGACGCGGGCCGAGAGGACTTCGGGGGCCGAGAGGGCTTCGGGAGTCGAGAGGGCTTCGGGAGTCGAGAGGACTGCGGGAGTCGAGAGGACTGCGGGCAGCGTCCCATGGCTGCCGGTTGACCGCTTCCTCCGGCCGTGGTGTACTCCCGACCGTGACCGACACCTGCGTGCACCTGTGGCGGAGGGTCCATATGGACCTGATCCGCTATGCGGGCTGCGTGTGTCGTCCGTCCTGCTGAACTCGCCTTCCCTTTCCAGTGCGCGCCGCGCTCTTCCCTGCGCCGCCGTGTGCTCCCGCGCGAAGACTCCCAGGACGGTATCCGTGTCCGTATCACCCGTATCACCCGTATCACCCGTATCACCTGCTGCCTCCTCCGCTGTGCCCTCCCGCCCCGGTGCCCGTGACGCGCCTCCGACCCAGGCCGAACTGCTCGACTTCGCGCGGCGTGCGGCCGCCGACGCCGAGCTGATCTCCTCGCTGCCCCTCGACCCCGAGGGCCGCACCTGGATTCGCCTCGACGGCCCCGGCGGCAGCGAGGCCTGGCTCATCGGCTGGCCGCCCGGTACCGGCACCGGCTGGCACGACCACGCCGACTCCGTGGGCGCCTTCGTCACCGCCTCCGGCGAACTGACGGAGAACTCGCTCGCCGCCCGGCTGCCCGGCGGCGGCTGGCAGACGCTGGAACTCACCGAAGGACTGGACCGCGTACGACAGCTGCCCACCGGCCGCGGCCGGGCGTTCGGCCGCCACCACGTGCACGAGGTGCTCAACGAGTCCACCGAGCAGCACGCCGTGTCCGTCCACGCCTACTACCCGCCCCTCCCCCGGATCCGCCGTTACAGCCGTACGGGGCCGGTCCTTCGGCTGGAGCAGGTCGAGAGCCCGGAGGACTGGCAGTGACCAGCGCACGCGCACCCGAACCGGAACCCGAGCGCCAGGGGTACCCCGGCCGTCCGACCGGTATCGACGAGTTGCTGGAGCGTGTCCGCGAGGACCTCGACCGCGTCGAGACACATGAGGCCCACGAGGCCGCGCAGGCGGGCGAGGCCCTCCTGGTCGACATCCGTTACGCGGCCCTGCGCGACCGCGACGGCCTGATCCCCGGCGCCCTGATCGTGGAGCGCAACGAACTCGAGTGGCGGCTCGACCCGCAAGGCAGCCACCGGCTCCCCGAGGCCACCAGCCACGACCTGCGCGTCGTGGTCCTCTGCAATGAGGGCTACGCCTCCAGCCTCGCTGCCGCGTCCCTGCGGCAGCTGGGGCTCCACCGGGCGACCGACCTGGTGGGCGGCTTTCAGGCGTGGCGGCAAGCGGGACTCCCCGTAACGCACGGGGAGTGACAAACGGCCGGTCGGCACCGCAGCGTGTCGGCCGGCCTGCCGGTCAGCACGGCTCACCCACCGACTGCACCGACTGCACCGACTGCACCGACTGCTGCCTCGGCTGCTTCAACCGACGGGACACGTTTCCGGGCCCCGCTTCGCCCCCCTCTTCCCTCTCCCCCTCTCCCCCTTCCCCTCACCCTCCCCAGGCTTCCCGCTTCGGCGCCGGCGCCTCAGAACGGCTCGTCCAGCCCCTCCGTGTCCTCCCCCTCGTCCTCCAACGCCTGTCGGACCACCTTGAGGGCCAGGCCCTGGGAGTACCCCTTGCGGGCGAGCATGCCGGCGAGACGCCGGAGGCGCTTGTCGCGGTCGAGACCGCGCGTGGAGCGCAGCTTGCGGGCGACGAGCTCGCGTGCCGTGCTCTCCTCCTGATCGGAGTCCAGCCGGGAGACGGCCTGGTCGATCAGCGTCGGGTCGACGCCCTTGGTCCGCAGCTCCTGCGCGAGCGCCCGACGGGCCAGGCCCCTGCCGTGGTGCCGGGACTCCACCCAGGCGTCCGCGAAGGCGCTGTCGTCGATCAGGCCGACCTCCTCGAACCGCGACAGCACCTGGTCCGCCACGTCCTCGGGTATCTCCCGCTTGCGCAGCGCGTCGGCGAGCTGCTTGCGCGTGCGCGGGGTCCCGGTGAGCAGGCGCAGACAGATCGCCCGAGCCCGCTCGACCGGGTCCCCCGAGGACTCCCCCTCCTCGGCCCTCGACGAGGAGGAGGAACCCCCGTCCTGCCGGCCACCGGACGACTCCGCGTAGGACTCGTCGGCGTCGCGCCGCCGGCGTCCACGCCCACGCCCGCCGCGCGGACCACCGCCGTGGGCACGGCCGCCGTCCTCGTGGTCCGGGCCGTCGCCCGCCGGCCAGGGCTCCGTACCGCCCGGACCGGCGTCGGGCCACGTCCCCTCGTCCGGCCGGCCGTGGGCACCGGCACCCGCCCGGCCGCCCCTCCGCCTGCGGCCGTCGTCCAGTGGGTGGGCGTCGTCCGGCCGCCCCCCGTACATCCTCTCCGCCTCGGCGGCGTCCGCGTCGTCTCCGCCCCGCGGCCCGTCGGGGGCCACGGGGCGGGCGTACTCGGCCCAGTCCGTTCGCCGTGTCACGGGCTAGCTCTTGGCTGCCGCGGCCTTGGTCTTGGCCGTCTTGGCCGCCGGAGCGGGCACCGTCTTCGTGGCCTCGGCCGTGGTGGCGGCCGCGACCGTCGCGTCCGCCGCCGGTTCGGTGGCGGGCTCCTCCGGCCGTACCCCGACGCCCAGCTTCTCCTTGATCTTCTTCTCGATCTCGTTGGCGAGGTCGGGATTGTCCTTCAGGAAGTTGCGGGCGTTCTCCTTGCCCTGTCCGAGCTGGTCGCCCTCGTACGTGTACCAGGCGCCTGCCTTGCGGACGAAGCCGTGCTCCACGCCCATGTCGATCAGGCCGCCCTCGCGGCTGATGCCCTGGCCGTAGAGGATGTCGAACTCGGCCTGCTTGAAGGGCGGCGCGACCTTGTTCTTGACGACCTTGCAACGGGTGCGGTTGCCGACCGCCTCCGTGCCGTCCTTCAGGGTCTCGATGCGGCGGATGTCGATGCGCACGGAGGCGTAGAACTTGAGCGCCCGGCCACCGGTCGTGGTCTCGGGGGAGCCGAACATCACGCCGATCTTCTCGCGGAGCTGGTTGATGAAGATCGCGGTGGTCTTGGACTGGTTGAGCGCGCTGGTGATCTTCCGCAGGGCCTGGCTCATCAGACGGGCCTGCAGACCGACGTGGCTGTCACCCATCTCGCCCTCGATCTCCGCGCGCGGGACGAGCGCGGCGACGGAGTCGATGACGATCAGGTCGAGGGCACCGGAGCGGACCAGCATGTCCACGATCTCCAGGGCCTGCTCGCCGTTGTCGGGCTGCGAGAGGATCAGGTTGTCGATGTCGACGCCGAGCTTCTTCGCGTACTCGGGGTCGAGGGCGTGCTCCGCGTCCACGAAGGCGACCTGACCGCCGGCCTTCTGCGCGTTCGCCACGGCGTGCAGGGTCAGCGTGGTCTTGCCGGAGGACTCCGGCCCGTAGACCTCCACGACGCGGCCGCGCGGCAGGCCACCGACGCCGAGGGCCACGTCGAGCGCGGTCGACCCGGTCGGGATGACCTCGATGGGCTCGTTCGGCCGCTCGCCCATGCGCATGACCGCGCCCTTGCCGAATTGCCGTTCGATCTGTGCGAGCGCGGCGTCGAGCGCCTTCTCGCGGTCGGTTCCTGCCATGGGTTCCACCCGGTTTGCTTGAGTCGTTCGCTTCACGTCAAAGACGCTAACGCCTGCCACTGACAATGCGCCCTGACGCCCGTTCGGCCTGTGGATAACTCCGGCATTCCTCCGCGAGAATCGTGACAAAGAACCCCAAACAACCCACCGCGAGCTCCACCGGAACCTCCATGAGAATGGATGTTCGATTTCAGTGTCAAGCGCGCCCCCTTCCACGGATCCGGGGCGCCCGGCGCCCTCAGGAGGGGTCGTCGCCCGCCTTCTGCTTCTGCTCCGGCCGCCGCTCCTGCTCCAGCATCCGCCGCACGCGAGCGAGGATCCTGCCCGCGTTCCGTCTGCGCCGCCCCTGGAACCGGTCGTCGTCCATGACGTCGTACCGCTTCACGTACGCCCCGAGGAACGCCTGCAGCGTGGCCACCGCGGGAATGGCGATCAGCGCCCCGACGGCGCCGAGGAGGGCGGTACCGGCGATGACCGACCCGAAGGCGACCGCCGGGTGGACGTCCACCGTCTTCGCGGTCAGCTTGGGCTGCAGCACGTAGTTCTCGAACTGCTGGTAGATCACCACGAAGACGAGCACCCAGAGCGCGTACCACGGGTTCTCCGTGAAGGCGATCAGCATCGGCAGGGCGCCCGCCAGGTAGGTGCCGATGGTGGGGATGAACTGGGAGACCAGTCCGACCCAGACGGCGAGGACGGGCGCGTAGTTGACGTCCAGGTACGCCAGCAGGATGTAGTGCGCGATCCCGGAGATCAGCGCCATCAGACCGCGTGAGTACAGGTACCCGCCGGTCTTGTCGACGGCGATCTCCCAGGCCCGCAGCACCTCGGCCTGCCTGACGGGCGGCAGCACGGAGCACAGCGCGCGCCGCAACCGCGGACCGTCGGCGGCGAAGTAGAACGAGAACAGCGTGATCGTCAGCAGCCTGAAGAGACCGCCCAGGACCTGTGTGGAGACGTCCAGCACACCCGTGGCGCTGTTCTGCACGTACCTCTGCAGCCAGTCGGAGCGGAGCAGCCCCTCCTGTATGTCCACCCGCTTCAGTTCGGTGTGGAAGGTGGTGTTGATCCAGCTGATCACGGAGTCGAAGTACTCCGGGAGACCCTCGACCATCCTGACGATCTGGCCCGCGAGCATCGAGCCCATCAGTGTGAAGAACCCGGCGGTCCCGATCAGCACACCCAGGAAGACTAGGAAGGTGGCGAAGCCCCTGCGCAGCCCGCGCGAGGCCATCCAGCTGACCGCGGGCTCTATCGCGAGCGCCAGGAAGAACGCGATGAGCACGTTGACGAGCAGCCCGATGAGCTGGTGGAACGCCCAGCTGCCGAGCTGGAAGGCGGCGATGAGCGACAGGGCCAGCACCATGGCGCGCGGCAGCCAGCGCGGCATCCGGTCGCCCCGTCCGGCATCGTCGGCCGCGGGAGGCGGTGCGGGGGGCGTGGTGCCGTACGGGGAGGTGAGCTGGTCGACCGGCGCGGTCTCGTCTGTGGATGCCACGGAGCAAGTTTCGCCCACCCCGACGACATTCGGTCCCGCTCCCCGAGATCTTCGTACGGGCATCCGGCGGCCGCCGGGGCCGCGGCGGACGGTCAGCGCCGGTCGCCCGGAACGTTCATCGTCGAGCACACCACGCGCCACACGTCCTTGGCCTCCCAGCCGGCGTCGAGCGCCTGCCGTACGGTGCGCCCGCCCAGTTCGGACATCACATGATCGCGCGCGAAGGTGTCCGCGTACCCCTCTCCGAAGTGATCCGCCATCCGCTGCCAGAAGACCGTCAACCGCATGCCTCCAGTATCCCGCGCCCGGGGGTGGGCCGAGCCGGGACCGCTTGCCGAGAACGCTTTCCGCCCTACGGTCTGACGCATGGCCGAAACAGGAGCATCCCCACTCCCCCCGACGCCCCCGACGTCCGTGGCGCACACTCCGCTCACGCGCGCCGAGCAGTTCATCTGGCACACCGCGCGCGTGCTGGAGCAGCGCCGCTTCGTGTACCACTTCCTGGACGGCGACGCCGACGCGGTGGAGACCGCGCTCACCGCCTACCGCAACCCGGACGAGGGGTACGGCCACGCGCTGGAGCCCGATGTGCGCGGGCCCGTGAGCCAGCCGCTGCACACCGCGCACGCACTGCGCGTACTCGACTCGATCGCCCGCTGCGCGGGACAGCGGGCGGAACGCGTCTGCCGCTACCTGACCTCCGTGTCGACACCGGACGGCGCCCTCCCGGCGCTCCGTCCCAGCCGGCACGGCCACCCCACGGCACCTTCCCGCCCCGCCGCCGACGCCCCGCCGGGCGACCTCCTCGCCACCGGGCCCGTGGTGGGACTGCTGCACGGCAACGAGGTGTGGCACGCGTGGCTGTTCCGGGCCACCGACTTCTGCTGGCAGGCGGTCGAAGCCCTGGAGCGGTCCCATCCGCTCGAGATCGAGGCGGCCGTGGCCTTCCTGGACTCCGTGCCCGACCGCCCGCGCGCGGAGGCGGCCGCCGACCGGCTCGGCCGTCTGGTCCGCGGCCACCGGCTGGTGGTACTGGACCCCGGGGAGCTGGAGGCGTGTCCGATGCCGGACGGCTGCGCGCCGGGCGGGCACCACTTCCCGTACGACTACGCCCGCACCCCGGACTCCCTCGCGCGCGCGTGGTTCACCGACGAGGAGATGGCCCGGTCGCTGGACTTCCTGACGGCCGGCCAGCAGGAGGACGGTGGCTGGCCGGTCCTCGCCCGCTGTTCGGCCGACGGGCACCGTCCCCGGGGTCAGTGGGCGCCGGGCCCCGAACGGGAGAGGCGCCCCATCGTCACCATCGAGGCGCTGCTCACGCTCCGCGCGTACGAGCGCCTGTGACGCCGGAGGCGTTTCCGGGCCCGCACGCGCGCGTGCGGGCCCGGTCCGCGCTCAGCGCCCGTTCCCCGGCCGTCACCACTACGGCCGCGGCCACGACGGTCAGGAAAGGCGCGCGCACGTGCTCGTGCGCGCGCCGTACGAACCGCTCATGGACGTACCGGGCCCGCAGCAGACCGACGCCCGGCAACTCCGCACACCGCCAGTGCCGCGCCCGCTTCCCGGAACCCCTCACGCCCTCATCCTCCCGCCGCATCCGGCCACCGCCCGGCGCGCCTTCCTCGCACGGCGGCATTTCCGCAGGTCAACCGCATTGTCAGTGCACGGGTGCAGGATGGATGCATGGCCAGTTCCCCGCTCGACGCCTTCTCCCCCGCGACCCGCTCCTGGTTCACGGGGGCGTTCTCCGCGCCCACAGCGGCGCAGGGCGGGGCCTGGCAGGCGATCGGCGAGGGCTCGGACGTGCTCGTCGTCGCCCCGACCGGCTCGGGCAAGACCCTCGCCGCGTTCCTCGCCGCCCTGGACCAACTGGCCTCCACCCCGCCTCCCGCCGACCCCAAGAAGCGCTGCCGCGTCCTGTACGTCTCCCCGCTGAAGGCCCTCGCCGTCGACGTGGAGCGGAACCTGCGCAGCCCGCTCACCGGTATCCGCCAGGAGGCCGTGCGCCTCGGCCTGCCCGAGCCGGAGATCAAGGTGGGCATCCGCTCCGGCGACACCCCGGCCGCCGACCGCCGCGCCCTCGCCACCCGCCCGCCGGACATCCTGATCACCACGCCGGAGTCGCTGTTCCTGATGCTCACCTCGGCCACGCGTGACGCGCTGACCGGCGTGGAGACCGTGATCCTCGACGAGGTGCACGCGGTCGCCGGCACCAAGCGCGGCGCGCATCTCGCCCTCTCCCTGGAGCGGCTCGACGAGCTCCTGCCGAGGCCCGCCCGCCGCATCGGCCTCTCGGCGACCGTCCGCCCGGTCGACGAGGTCGCCCGGTACCTGTCCCCACGCCGCAAGGCGGAGATCGTCCAGCCGCCGTCCGGCAAGGAGTTCGACCTGTCCGTGGTCGTCCCGGTCGAGGACCTGGGTGAGCTGGGCGGCTCGCCCGCGGCCGACGGCGCACAGGGCGCCGACCGCCCGTCGATCTGGCCGCACGTCGAGGAGCGCATCACCGACCTCGTCCAGTCGCACCGCTCGACGATCGTCTTCGCCAACTCCCGCCGCCTCGCGGAGCGCCTGTGCAACCGGCTCAACGAGATCGCCCACGAGCGGGCCACCGGCGAGTCCCTGGAGGCTCTGGAGGAGCACCACTCCCCGGCCGAGCTGATGGGCAACTCGGGCGCGGCCCACGGCGCTCCCCCGGTCATCGCCCGCGCCCACCACGGCTCGGTCTCCAAGGAGCAGCGCGCCCAGGTGGAGGAGGACCTGAAGGCGGGTCGCCTGCCCGCCGTCGTCGCCACCTCCAGCCTGGAGCTCGGCATCGACATGGGCGCCGTGGACCTCGTCATCCAGGTGGAGTCACCGCCTTCGGTCGCCTCCGGCCTCCAGCGCGTGGGCCGCGCGGGACACCAGGTGGGCGCGGTCTCCACGGGCGTGGTCTTCCCCAAGTACCGCGGCGACCTCGTGCAGGCGGCCGTGGTCACCGAGCGGATGCGCACCGGCGCCATCGAGTCCCTGCGCGTCCCCGCCAACCCGCTGGACGTGCTCGCCCAGCAGCTCGTCGCCATGACCGCGCTGGACACCTGGCAGGCCGACGACCTGCTCGCCCTGGTGCGGCGTGCCGCCCCCTTCGCCTCGCTCCCCGAGTCCGCGTTCACGGCCGTGCTCGACATGCTCGCGGGCCGCTACCCGTCGGACGCCTTCGCGGAGCTGCGCCCGCGCGTGGTCTGGGACCGGGTCACCGGCACGGTCACGGGCCGCCCCGGCGCCCAGCGCCTCGCCGTCACCTCCGGGGGCACGATCCCGGACCGCGGCCTGTTCGGGGTGTTCCTCGCGGGCGCCGACCCGAAGAAGGGCGGCGGCCGGGTCGGCGAACTCGACGAGGAGATGGTGTACGAGTCGCGCGTCGGCGACGTCTTCACGCTGGGCACCAGCTCCTGGCGCATCGAGGACATCACACGCGACCGGGTGCTGGTCTCCCCCGCGCCCGGGGTCCCGGGCCGGCTGCCCTTCTGGAAGGGCGACCAACTGGGCCGGCCGCTGGAGCTGGGGCGCGCGCTGGGTGCCTTCCTGCGCGAGATCGGCTCCCTGACCCCGGACGACGCGCGGCTGCGCCTGCGCACGGCCGGCCTGGACGCCTGGGCCGCGGAGAACGTCCTGTCCTACCTCGCCGAACAACGCGAGGCCTGCGGTCACGTGCCGGACGACCGCACCATCGTCGTCGAGCGCTTCCGCGACGAGCTGGGCGACTGGCGGGTCGTCGTGCACTCCCCCTTCGGCGCCCAGGTGCACGCCCCCTGGGCACTCGCCCTCGGCGCCCGCCTGTCCGAGCGCTACGGCATGGACGCCCAGGTCATGCACGCCGACGACGGCATCGTGCTGCGGCTGCCGGACGCCGACCTGATGGGCCTGGACCTGCTCGACCAGGACCCCATGAAGGGCGGCACGGAGTACGACGCCGAGAAGGCCCCCGTCGGCGCGGCGGACGTGGCCTTCGACAAGGGCGAGGTCGACCAGATCGTCACCGAACAGGTGGGCGGCTCCGCGCTGTTCGCGTCCCGGTTCCGCGAGTGCGCCGCCCGCGCGCTGCTGCTGCCCAAGCGCAACCCGGGCAGGCGGACCCCGCTGTGGCAGCAGCGCCAGCGGGCCGCCCAGCTGCTCAAGGTGGCGAGCGAGTTCGGCTCGTTCCCGATCGTGCTGGAGGCGGTCCGCGAGTGCCTGCAGGACGTCTTCGACGTTCCCGGGCTCGGCGAGTTGATGGGCGACATCGAGTCCCGCAAGGTACGGCTCGTCGAGGTCACCACCCCGGAGCCCTCACCGTTCGCCCGCTCCCTGCTCTTCGGGTACGTGGCGCAGTTCCTGTACGAGGGCGACTCCCCCCTCGCCGAGCGGCGGGCCGCCGCCCTGTCGCTGGACTCCCGGCTGCTGGCCGAGCTGCTGGGCCAGGCGGAGCTGCGTGAGCTGCTCGACGGCGAGGTGCTGACCGAGCTGGAGCGGGAGCTGCAATGGCGCACCGAGGACCGGCGGGTGAAGGACCCCGAAGGCGTGGCGGACGTGCTGCGACTGCTGGGCCCGCTCACGGACACCGAGCTGACCGAGCGGGGCGCCGAGCCCGACTGGGCCCGGGAGCTGGCCGCGAACCGCCGTGCCATCCGGGTCAGGATCGCCGGGGCCGACCACTGGGCGGCGATCGAGGACGCCGGCCGGCTGCGGGACGCGCTCGGCACGGCGCTGCCCGTCGGTGTCCCGGAGGCCTTCACCGAACCGGTCAAGGACCCGCTCGGCGACCTCCTCGCGCGGTACGCGCGCACGCACGGTCCCTTCACCTCGGCCACGGCGGCGGCCCGCTTCGGCCTCGGCGTGGCCGTCACCGAAGGCGCCCTCCAGCGCCTCGCGGCGAACGGACGCGTCGTGCAGGGCGAGTTCCACCCCGCGGGCATCGGCCAGGAGTGGTGCGACGCGACCGTGCTGCGTCGGCTGCGCCGCCGTTCCCTCGCCGCGCTCCGGCACGAACTGGAGCCGGCGCCTCCAGCCGCCCTCGCGCAGTTCCTGCCGCGGTGGCAGCACGTGGGCGGAGGTCACCGACTGCGGGGCGTCGACGGACTGGTCCGCGCGATCGAACAGCTCCAGGGCGCCTCCGTACCGGCTTCGGCCCTGGAGAAGCTGGTACTGCCGTCCCGCGTCGCCGACTACCGGGGGGCGCTGCTCGACGAGCTGACGGCGGCGGGCGAGGTCGTCTGGGCGGGTGCCGGAGCACTCCCCGGCAAGGACGGCTGGGTCTCCCTGTACCTCGCGGACGCGGCCCCGCTGCTGCTCCCCTCCCCGCACCTCCTGGAGACGACCCCGCTCCACCAGTCGGTGCTCGACGCGCTGTCCGGCGGGTACGGCCTGTTCTTCCGCCAGATCGCCGACCAGGTCCGTGCCACCACGCACCCCGACGTCACCGATCCCCAGCTGGCCGACGCCGTCTGGGACCTGGCCTGGTCGGGCCTGCTCACCAACGACACGCTCACCCCTATGCGCTCGCTGCTCGGCTCGGGCCGTACGGCCGGTGCCACGGCCCACCGCGCCAAGCGCGCCGTGCCGCGCGGCCGCTACGGCTCCCTGACCGCCGCCGCGCGCCCCCAGTCCCGTACCGGCCCTCCCACGGTCGCGGGCCGCTGGTCCCTGCTCCCCGCCCAGGAGCCGGACCCCACCGTGCGCGCCCACGCCCTGGCCCGCACCCTGCTCGACCGGCACGGCGTGGTGACCCGGGGCGCCGTGGCCGCCGAGGGCGTCGAGGGCGGTTTCTCTGCGGTCTACCGGGTGCTGTCCGCCTTCGAGGAGAGCGGTCAGGCGCGCCGCGGCTACGTCGTCGAGGGACTGGGTGCCGCCCAGTTCGCGATGGAGGGCGCGGTGGACCGCCTGCGGGCGACGGCGAACGCACGGGAGCGCGGAGAGACCGGGCCGGACGCCGGGTTCGCGCCGCCCGAGTTCCCTCCCCACCTCGGCCGCCCCGGCGCCACGGGCGGTGCGACCGGGCCGGTCGGCTTCCCCGCCGGCACCACCGACCCGTTCGGGTCGCCCGGAGACAGTGCCACCGGGGGCCTGGGCGGCAGCCGTCTTCCCGAGGCCCGGGCCGACGGGCAGCGCCACGGCGGCCGGTACGGCGTGGGCGGTGAAAGGGCCCGCCGCCGCGCCGCCGACGACCGGGCCGTGGTCCTGGCGGCCGCCGACCCCGCCCATGCGTACGGCGCGGCCCTCCCGTGGCCGGAGCCCCCGTCCGGGGCCGGGCACAAGCCGGGCCGGAAGGCGGGCGCCCTGGTCGTCCTGGTCGACGGCGAGCTGACCCTGTACGTGGAGCGGGGCGGCAAGACCCTCCTGGCCTGGCCCTCGGACCCGGACGGCACGCTCGCCGACGATCCGCGCCTGCCGGCCGCCGCCGAGGCCCTCGCCGCGTCCGCCCGCGCGGGCTCCCTCGGCACGGTCACGGTGGAACGCGTCAACGGCACCCCGGCACTCACGTCACCGCTCGGCGCCCTCCTGGAAGGAGCCGGTTTCGTCGCGACGCCCCGCGGGCTGCGGCTGCGCGCCTAGGCCTCCGGGACGGTCTCCGCCCGCACCGTGCCACCCTTGGACCATGCCCGAAGGAGACACCGTCTGGCAGGCCGCGAAACGGCTGCACACCGCCCTCGCGGGCAGGGTGCTGACCCGCTCCGACCTCCGGGTACCGAAGTTCGCCACCGCCGACCTCACCGGCCGCACCGTCCTGGACGTCACCCCGCGCGGGAAGCACCTGCTCACCCGGATCGAGGGCGGCCTGACGCTCCACTCCCATCTGCGGATGGACGGCGCCTGGAAGGTCTTCGAGAACGGACAGCGCTGGAGCGGTGGCCCCACCCACCAGATCCGGGCCGTCCTCGGCACCACCGAACGGACAGCCGTCGGCTACCGCCTTCCCGTCCTCGCGCTGCTGCGCACCGCCGAGGAGCAGGATGTCGTCGGCCATCTGGGCCCCGACCTGCTCGGACCCGACTGGGACCCGGACCTCGCCCTCACCCGTCTCCTCGCCGACCCCACCCGCCCCCTCGGCGAAGCCCTCCTGGACCAGCGCAACCTCGCCGGCATCGGCAACGTCTTCAAGTGCGAGCTCTGCTTCCTGCTCAAGGTCACCCCGTGGCTGCCGGTCGGCGACCTCCCGCCGGGCCACGCCGCCCAGCTGCCCGAGCTGGCGCAGCGGCTGCTGGAGGTCAACCGTGACCGCCCGGACCGCAACACCACGGGCCTGCCCCGCCAGAACTTCTTCGTGTACGGCCGCGCGGGGCGCCCCTGCCTGCGCTGCCGGACCCCCGTCCGCCTGGCCGACCAGGGCGACGGCGCCCGCGAGCGCCCCACCTACTGGTGCCCCACATGCCAGACGGGCCCGGCCCCGGCGCCCGTACGCCGCTCCCACCGCCGTACGGCCTCCTGAGGACACCTCAGCACACCCGCCGGAACGGCCCGGCCCGGGTCACGACGGTTCGGACGCCCTGGTCCCCTCACACGGTGGCGCCATCGTGGCAGCGGGCTCCGGCACGGTGCGGTCCTTGGGGGCGCAGTGCACCGGCAGCAGGCTCAGCCCCCATCCGCCGGCGGCGACCGTCGCCTCGACCAGGCCGGCGTCCGGGGCGAACGCGATCCGCAGTACGCCCCACCACCACAGTGCCCCCACGCTCAGTACCGCTCCCCAACGCACTGTCCGCATGGCCGCACCTCCAGGCCGCCCCAGCCGTCCGGGGTCGTTTCGAACCCTCCGGCCCGACACTAGGCAGCTGCCCGTATCGGCCGACAGGGCGCACCACGGGCGAAGAGAGGCACCGCGCGCGCCCGGCGCCCGCGTTCAGGCACGCCCACGGGCGGGCTCATCACGTTGTGGACCGGCATGCTCCGGATCCGTCGTCCGTCGGGCGGGCTCTTCCGTGCAGCCCCTACAGCCCCGAGCTTCGCCCCTCCACGATGACCCCCGCACCGGGGACCGGCAAGCGGAGCGCGGCCCGCCCCAGACGCGAAAACCCCGGCCGGGGCCCCTCCGGGGTTCACCCGGTGGGGCCCCGGCCGGGGCCTTGCCACACTTCTTCAGGTCCGCGCCGGGCGTCTGTCCGGCACGTGGCTCACGCGTACGCGCGCCTCACGCGGCGACGACGTCCACCGCCTCGGCGGGCGCCTTGATCGTGACCCGCTCCGGTGACACACCGGTCACCGAGACGGAGTTCAGCATGGGGCGGCGCGCCGGCGCGGGCACCGGCTCGGTGGCCGATGCCGACCGGGCCAGCTCCGCGAGGGCCAGCTCGTCGCTCACTTCCCGCATGAGTTCGGACATCCGTACGTCCAGCGCGTCGCAGATCGCGGAGAGCAGTTCGGAGGAAGCCTCCTTCTGCCCCCGCTCCACCTCGGAAAGATAGCCGAGTGAGACTCGGGCGGACGAGGAGACTTCGCGCAGAGTACGGCCCTGGCGCTGGCGCTGCCGACGCAGCACGTCACCCAGCAGGCGACGGAGCAGAATCATCGGTGGCTCCCTCCTCGGACCGTGTAACCGCATCCTTCACGCCCCACCGTACCGCCTTGCGCCGCGGCCGTGCGGGGAGCGCTGTCGTGTTCACTCAGGGCTGCAAACATCAAGTCCCCCCGTTCTGTTCCGTATCCTGTGCCCGCTCGTTCCCGGTCCGTTCGCCCCTGAGCTCCTCGAGGAGCAGGGCGAGTACGCTCCGTACACTCTCCATACGAATTTCCGCCCGGTCGCCGTTCAACCGCAGCGCGGCCACTTTCCCGCCACCGGTATCACCGGAATCCGCGCCGCCGGGCCCGTCGACGGCCACGAAAACGGTGCCGACCGGCTGCCCGTCCTGCGGGTCCGGACCCGCGACCCCCGTGGTCGCGATCCCCCAGTCCGCACCGAGCGCCTTCCGCACACCGGCCGCCATCTGGGCCGCGACCTGCGGATCCACCGCACCCCGCATCGCCAGCAGGGCGCCGTCGACGCCGAGCAACTCCCGTTTGAGTTCGGTGGCGTAGGCGGTCACCGAGCCCCGGAAGGCCTGCGAGGCCCCGGGGGTCGCGGTGATCTCCGCGGCCACCAGACCACCGGTCAGCGACTCGGCGACGGCGAGGGTCTCGCCCTTCACGCGCAGTAGTCGCAGCACCTCGGCGGCCCTGGAACTCACCGCTCCGACTCCTGCAACACAGCCTCCCGCTCGGCCATTCCCCGCCTGCGCAGCACAATGGCCTGTCTCACGTAGTCGAGTCCGGTCACCACGGTCAGGGCGACCGCCACAGCCATCACCCAGAACCTCAGGGTCGCCAGCGGTCCCGTCAGCGCCAGTACGTACATGCCGACGGCGGTGCCCTGCGCCAGCGTCTTCATCTTGCCGCCGCGGCTCGCGGGAATGACCCCGTACCGGATGACCAGGAAACGCATCAGGGTGATGCCGAGTTCCCGGCCCAGGATGACCCCGGTCACCCACCACGGCAGGTCACCCAGCGAGGAGAGACAGACCAGCGCCGCTCCCATGATCGCCTTGTCGGCTATGGGGTCGGCGATCTTCCCGAAGTCGGTGACGAGGTTGTAGGTCCGCGCCAGGTGCCCGTCGAAGACGTCGGTGATCATGGCCACGGCGAAGGCCGCCCAGGCCCAGGCGCGCCACACCGGGTCGTACCCGCCGTCCATCAGCATGAGCACGACGAAACCGGGCACCAGGACCAGGCGCAGCATGGTCAGGATGTTCGCGATGTTCCAGAGGCTGGCCTGATCGACGGCGGCAGCGCCCAGCTTCCCGCCGCGCACCGGCTTGGCCTCGCCCGGGGCGCCAGGGGCGCTGGGGGGCCCGCCCGCCGCGGATGCCGGGACTCCCGTCATCTGGCCGCCTCCTCGCTACACGCCGTCGCACCCGGGAGCGGCTCGGCCACCAGGTCGACGCCCTCCGTGCCGACCACCTTGGCCTCGGCCAGCGCACCGACGCGCAGCCCCGCACCGCTGGTGAACAGCACCTGGCCGTCCGTCTCGGGTGCCTGGTGCGCGGCGCGGCCGTACGGTCCGTCCTCGCCGTCGACCGACTCGACCAGCACCTGGAGCGTCTCGCCGAGGCGCTCCTCGGCGCGCTGCGAGACCAACTCCTCCGCCAGCCTGGACACACGCGCGAGACGCTCGGCGACCACGTCCTCGTCCAGCTTGTTCCCGTACGTCGCGGCCTCGGTGCCCTCCTCGTCGGAGTAGCCGAAGACGCCGATCGCGTCCAGCCGCGCGCCGTTCAGGAAGCGCTCCAGCTCCGCCAGGTCCTCCTCGGTCTCACCGGGGAAGCCCACGATGAAGTTGGACCGGGCACCGGCCTGCGGGGCCTTGGCGCGGATGGTGTCGAGCAGCTCGAGGAAGCGGTCGGTGTCCCCGAAGCGCCGCATCGCGCGCAGCACGCCGGGGGCGGAGTGCTGGAAGGACAGGTCGAAGTAGGGCGCCACCTTGGGCGTGGAGGTGAGCACGTCGATGAGCCCGGGCCGCATCTCGGCGGGCTGCAGGTAGCTGACGCGCACCCGCTCGATGCCGTCCACCTCGGCGAGCTCGGGCAGCAGCGACTCCAGCAGCCGGATGTCGCCGAGGTCCTTGCCGTACGAGGTGTTGTTCTCGGAGACCAGCATGATTTCCTTGACGCCCTGCTCGGCGAGCCAGCGCGTCTCGTTCAGCACGTCGCTGGGGCGGCGCGAGATGAAGGAGCCGCGGAAGGACGGGATGGCGCAGAAGGAGCACCGCCGGTCACAGCCGGAGGCGAGCTTCACCGAGGCGACGGGCGAGCCGCCCAGCCGGCGGCGCAGGGGCGCGCGGGGGCCCGAGGCGGGCGCTAGGCCCTCCGGGAGGTCGACCGGGGCGTGCCCGGGGAGGGCGATGTCGACGCCCGCGCTCTGCCGCTCGGCGGGGCTGATCGGCAGCAGCTTGCGCCGGTCCTGCGGGGTGTGCGAGGCGTGGATGCCGCCGGAGAGGATCGTCTGCAGCCGGTCGGAGATGTTCGCGTAGTCGTCGAACCCGAGCACGCCGTCGGCTTCGGGCAGCGCCTGCGCCAGATCCTTGCCGTACCGCTCGGCCATGCAGCCGACCGCCACGACGGCCTGGGTTCTGCCGTGGCCCTTGAGGTCGTTGGCCTCCAGGAGCGCGTCCACGGAGTCCTTCTTGGCGGCCTCGACGAAGCCGCACGTGTTGACCACGGCGACATTAGCGTCCTCGGCGTCCTCCACGAGCTCCCAGCCGTCCGCCTCCAAGCGGCCTGCGAGCTCCTCCGAGTCCACCTCGTTACGGGCGCAGCCAAGGGTGACGAGTGCGACGGTACGGCGTTCAGGCATGGGCTCAAGACTACTTCGTCCCACTGACGGCCCACGTCGACGGGGTTGGCCGATCCCGGCCGACCCCGTGCCCCGGTGCCCCCGCGCGCGTGTCCCCACCGGCGCCTTCCGTCCGATTCCGGCCGGACGAGGCCGCCCGGCCGGCTCCCCCGTTCGGGGACTATCCGGCCTCGGGGTCGCCCTTCGTGTACGTCAGGCGCTCGACCGCGCCCGCCCGGAACTCGTCCTCGATCTTCTTGCCGTTGACGTACAGCTGGATCGCGCCGGCGTCGCCGAGGACGAGGTCGATCTTCTGCTGGTCCTGGAAGGTCTTGGAGTCGCCCTGCTCCATCAGCCCGTCGAAGAGCAGCCGGCCGTTGTGGTCCTTGGCGGAGATCCAGCTGCGGCCGTCGACGGCGCTCACCTGGACGGTCACCTTGTCGCGGGGCGCGGCCGCGATGGCGCTGTCCGACGGCTCCGGCTCGGGCTTCTCGTTCTTCGGCGGCTGCGAGGCGGGCGCGCTCGTCGTCGCGGTGGACCCCTCGGCCACCTGCGTCCTGGCGCCCTCCTCGTCGTCACCGCCGAACAGCGTGAACCCGACGAAACCGATCACCGCGACGATGGCGGCGACCATGGCCGCGGTCCAGTTGGGGCCGCGGCGCTCGGGGCGGATGCGCTCGGCCTCGAAGAGCGGGGCCGCCGGGGTGGGTGCGGGCCGCCCGCCGTGATCGGCGTCGTACCGGGCCAGCAGCGGTCCGGGATCGACGTGCACCGCGCGCGCGAGGGTGCGGATGTGCCCGCGCGCGTACACGTCGCCGCCGCAGGGGGCGAAGTCGTCCTGTTCGATCGCGTGCACGATGGCGATGCGGACCCGGGTGGCGTTGCTGACGTCGTCGACGGTCAGACCGGCCGCAATGCGCGCCTGCCGCAGGACGTGGCCGATCGAGGGGCGTTCCGCCTCGTGCTCGTCCAGCTCGTTTTCGAACGGACGCTCGTCTTCAGGGGGATTGCCGTCAGAGGGATTGCCGATGGACACGGGGGCGCCTTTCGAGGGTGTAGCCACCTGTGCTGGAGGTTCAGTCTAGGGGGGGTGCGAAAGCGTGGGGCAACCGGACGGTGATGCTTTGTACGCCATCAGAATGGCCGGACATCCTGAGGATGGGACAGCCGAGTGTCCCCTCCCTCAACTTGACGTGCGCCGGAGGGAAACGGTTGCTCACCGGTTCCTTACGGGTGAGTCACAATCGTCTACCCGCCCCCCGGTACGCGTACGCGTAGGGAACCGGCCGACGACCGGTTCCCTACGAATCCTCCCCACGGAGCACCGCGAGCACACCGTCCAGGTCGTCGGGCTTGACCAGGACGTCCCGCGCCTTGGAGCCCTCGCTGGGCCCCACGATGTTCCGCGACTCCATCAGGTCCATCAGCCGCCCCGCCTTGGCGAAGCCCACCCGCAGCTTGCGCTGGAGCATCGAGGTCGAGCCGAACTGCGTGGAGACGACCAGCTCGGCCGCCTGGCACAGCAGGTCCAGGTCGTCGCCGATGTCCTCGTCGATCTCCTTCTTCTGCTTGGTGCCGACCACGACGTCGTCCCGGAAGACCGGCGTCATCTGGTCCTTGCAGTGCTGGACGACCCCCGCGACCTCCTCCTCGGTCACGAAGGCGCCCTGCATACGGGTCGGCTTGTTCGCGCCCATCGGCAGGAACAGCCCGTCGCCCTTGCCGATCAGCTTCTCGGCGCCGGGCTGGTCCAGGATGACGCGCGAGTCGGCGAGCGAGGAGGTGGCGAAGGCGAGCCGCGACGGCACGTTCGCCTTGATCAGACCGGTGACGACGTCCACGGACGGCCGCTGCGTGGCGAGCACCAGGTGGATGCCGGCCGCGCGCGCGAGCTGCGTGATCCGCACGATCGCGTCCTCGACGTCCCGGGGCGCCACCATCATCAGGTCGGCGAGCTCGTCGACGATCACCAGCAGGTACGGGTACGGCTGGAGCTCGCGCTCGCTGCCCTCCGGCGGCTTCACCTTCCCCTCGCGCACCGCGCGGTTGAAGTCGTCGATGTGCCGGTAGCCGTACGCGGCCAGGTCGTCGTACCTGAGGTCCATCTCCCGCACGACCCACTGGAGCGCCTCGGCGGCCCGCTTCGGGTTGGTGATGATCGGCGTGATCAGGTGCGGGATGCCTTCGTACGCGGTCAGCTCGACGCGCTTGGGGTCGACCAGGATCATCCGGACGTCCTCCGGGGTCGCCCGCATCATGACCGAGGTGATCAGACAGTTGATGCAGGACGACTTGCCGGACCCGGTGGCGCCGGCGACCAGCATGTGCGGCATCTTCGCCAGCGAGTGCATGACGTAGCCGCCCTCGACGTCCTTGCCGAACGCGACCAGCATCGGGTCGTCGTCCTCCGCGGACTCCGCGAGCCGCAGCACGTCGCCGAGGTTGACCATCTCGCGGTCGGTGTTGGGGATCTCGATGCCGACCGCGGACTTGCCGGGGATCGGGCTGATGATCCGCACGTCGGGGCTGGCGACGGCGTACGCGATGTTCTTGGTGAGCGCCGTGATCCGCTCGACCTTCACGGCCGGGCCGAGCTCGATCTCGTACCGGGTGACCGTCGGGCCGCGCGTGAAGCCGGTGACCCGCGCGTCCACCTTGAACTCGGTGAAGACGGTGGTGAGCGAGTCGACGACGGCGTCGTTGGCCGCGCTGCGCGCCTTCCCGGGGCCGCCGCGCGCCAGCAGGTCCAGGGACGGCAGCGCGTAGGTGACGTCCCCGGAGAGCCGGAGCTGCTCCGCGCGCGCGGGAAGGTCGCGAGGGGCCTCCGGAGCTGCCTTGGTGAGGTCCGGGACGCCGGAGCCCGACCTCTTCCGCTGCGGGACCTCGGCGGCCGCCGGCACGGGCTCCTCGGCGCGCGCCGCCGGCACGGGCGTGGTCTCCTGACGGCCGTGGCGGTCCGCGGTGACGCCCTGGGTGAGGTCGGCGACGACCGGGGAGGGCGGCATGCCGTGCAGGACGGCGCCGTCCAGCTCGGCGGCGGCGGCCGCGGCGACGTCCACGGGACCCTTCGGGCGGTTCGCGTCGGACTCCGGTGCCCCGGAGCGCCGGGACCGCCCGCGGCGCTTCGTGAGCGGCTCCTGCTCGCCGCTGTCGGGGTCGTACGCCTGCGGAGTACCGGCGCGCCGACGGGCGCGCGCGGGCAGCGCCTCACGCCACTGCTCCTCGTACCGCTCGTCGTCCTCGGTGAACTCCCGGCCGTCGAGGTCCTGGATGATGCCGAGTTTCCGGCCGAGCGCCCGCAGCCGCTGTGGAACGGCGTTCACCGGGGTCGCCGTGACGACGAGCAGCCCGAACACGGTGAGCAGCACGAGCAGCGGTACGGCGAGCACCTCGCCCATGGTGAACGTCAGCGGGCTCGCGGCGCCCCAGCCGATGAGGCCGCCGGCGTCCCTTATCCCCTGCATGCCGTCGCTGCGCGCGGGCGAGCCGCACGCGATGTGCACCTGTCCCAGCACGCCGATCACGAGCGCGGACAGGCCGATCACGATGCGCCCGTTGGCCTCGGGTTTCTCGGGATGGCGGATGAACCGTACGGCGACGACCGCGAGCAGGATCGGCAGGAGCAGATCGAGCCGGCCGAAGGCGCCGGTGACGAGCATCTCGACGAGGTCACCGACCGGGCCCTGCAGGCTGGACCAGGTACCGGCGGCGACGATGAGCGCGAGCGCCAGCAGCAGCAGCGCGACGCCGTCCTTGCGGTGCGCCGGGTCGAGGCCCCGCGCGCCCTGCCCTATGCCCCGGAACACGGCGCCGACGGCGTGCGCGGCACCGAGCCAGACCGCGCGTACGAGTCTGTACACGCCCCCGGTCGGACTGGGTACCGGCTTCGGAGCCGCCTTCCTGGCGGGCGCCTTCCTCGCGGCGGCTTTTTTCGCGGGGGCCTTCTTCGCCGGAGCCTTCGTGGGGGCAACCGCCTTCTTCGCGGGCGGCTTCTTGGCTGCGGGCTGACGTGAGGCCATGAGTGCGAGATTACCGTCGCGAACCACAACGGACACGTGTGCCCACCGCTTCACCCGTTCGTGTCGCGGGAGGAGGGGCAGAAAGCTGACGAGGCCCCCGCCGAAGCCCTGACTTCCCGTCACGCGGCTTGGGCCGCCTGGCACAACGCGGCACGGCCGGTGTGACCGGCTCCTGCGGGACCTGCTGTCAGTTCTGCGACGGTACGGAGGCGGCTCCGCTGCCCGTGCCCGGTTCCAGGGCGTCCAGCGCGCGGCGCAGGCCCGTCAACTTGCGTTCGAGATGGGCGGCCGTGGCCACCGTCGCGGCGTCCGCGGACTCGTCGTCCAGCTGCTTGGAGAGCGCCTCCGCCTGCTCCTCCACCGCGGCCAGCCGCGCGGAGAGCTCCGCGAGGATTCCCGCGGGTTCCTTGCTGTCGCCGACGGCGGACCGGCCGCCACCCTCCAGCTGCAGCCGCAGCAGCGCCGCCTGCTCCCTGAGCTGGCAGTTCTTCATGTACAGCTCGACGAACACGGAGACCTTGGCGCGCAGCACCCACGGGTCGAACGGCTTGGAGATGTAGTCGACCGCGCCCGCCGCGTACCCGCGGAAGGTGTGGTGCGGTCCGTGGTTGATGGCGGTGAGGAAGATGATCGGGATGTCCCGGGTCCTCTCCCGCCGCTTGATGTGCGCGGCCGTCTCGAAACCGTCCATGCCCGGCATCTGGACGTCCAGCAGAATGACCGCGAAGTCGTCCGTCAGCAGCGCTTTGAGCGCTTCCTCCCCGGACGATGCCCGCACCAGCGTCTGATCGAGCGCGGAGAGAATGGCCTCCAGCGCCAGCAGATTCTCCGGCCGGTCATCGACCAGGAGGATCTTGGCCTTCTGCACCATGGCCCGCCCTCCTCGCCCCGGCGTGGGGCCTCCCCTGTCCGCAGGATCTGGAGCGGCACCACCGAGGGCCGTCCCAGAGGGCGACTTCCTTGTGCCGCCCGTCCTCGTGCCGGTCATCGTAGCCGCACCCCGCCCGTCGCCACACCCTGTCACCGCGATGTCACCGTGCACGTAGCAGAAACGTAGCGGGGGACCAGAAGGTTCCCCGAATCCCGCACTTCTACACGGCTTCCACCACACTCAGTTATGCCGCGCCGGTCCCGCGGGGGCGACAACTCGCCACCGCGGGACCCGCTTTCGGCCGCTTACCCCGGGTGCGCGGGCCGCACACCGCCGCGCTCCCCGCCGCGCGGGAGGCGCCCCGCGCCGCGGAACACCGGTCACTCGCCCCGCATCCACTGCTCCATCACCGAGAGCAGGTGATCGGGGTCGACCGGCTTCGTGACGTAGTCCGAGGCGCCCGACTCGATGGCCTTCTCCCGGTCGCCCTTCATCGCCTTGGCCGTCAGCGCGATGATCGGCAACCCGGCGAACTGGGGCATCCGCCGGATGGCCGTCGTCGTGGCGTAACCGTCCATCTCGGGCATCATGATGTCCATCAGGACGACCGCCACGTCCTCGTGCTGCTCCAGGACCTCGATGCCCTCCCTGCCGTTCTCGGCGTACAGCACCGACAGGCCGTGCTGCTCCAGGACGCTGGTCAGCGCGAAGACGTTGCGGATGTCGTCGTCGACGATCAGCACCTGCTCGCTGTCGAAGCGGACCGGCTGCCGCGGCTGCGGGGCCGCCTCCTGGCCGTTGGGCGACCACTGCTCCTGCGCGGGAGGCCCGGAGGGAGCGGTGGCCCCGCCCGGCAGGGCGCCGTGTCCGTCCGCCGCCGGCAGCGTCCTGCGGCGCCGCCTGAACAGCGCGGCGGGCCCGTTCTGGGTCGCCTGGTACGACTTCACCTCGGCCGGCGTCTCGAAGCCGGACGGCGCCTGCGCCTCGGCCTCCACCAGCTCCCCGGCCTCCAGGGCGGGCGCGGCCTGCGTGTAGCCCTGCGGCGGCAGCTCGCTCGGGTGCAGCGGCAGGTACAGGGTGAACGTGGAGCCGCGGCCGGGCTCGCTCTGGGCGTGGATCTCGCCGCCCAGCAGCCGCGCGATCTCCCGCGAGATGGACAGCCCGAGGCCCGTACCGCCGTACTTGCGGCTCGTCGTGCCGTCCGCCTGCTTGAATGCCTCGAAGATGACCCGCATCTTGCTGGCCGCGATGCCGATGCCGGTGTCGGCGACGGAGAACGCGATCAGGTCGGCGTCCGCGTCCCGCAGCGAGCCGGCCTCCAGCAACTGCTCCCGGATGGCCACGGGCACGTCCGCGCCCGCGGGCCGGATCACCAGCTCGACGGCGCCGGTGTCGGTGAACTTCACCGCGTTGGAGAGCAGGTTGCGCAGCACCTGCAGCAGGCGCTGTTCGTCGGTGTGCAGCGTGGCGGGCAGCTCCGGGGAGACCCGCACCGAGAAGTCCAGACCCTTCTCCGCGGTGAGCGGACGGAAGGTGGCCTCCACGTAGTCGACGAGCTGGACGAGGGCGATGCGCGTCGGGGAGACGTCCATCTTGCCCGCCTCGACCTTGGACAGGTCGAGGATGTCGTTGATCAGCTGGAGCAGGTCGGAACCGGCGCCGTGGATCGTCTCGGCGAACTCGACCTGCTTGGGGGTGAGGTTCGTCTCGGGGTTGTCGGCGAGCAGCTTGGCGAGGATGAGCAGCGAGTTGAGCGGGGTGCGCAGCTCGTGCGACATGTTCGCCAGGAACTCGCTCTTGTAGCGCATCGAGACGGCGAGCTGCTCGGCGCGCTCCTCCAGGACCTGCCGCGCCTCCTCGATCTCGGTGTTCTTCACCTCGATGTCGCGGTTCTGCCGGGCCAGCAGCTCGGCCTTGTCCTCCAGCTCCGCGTTGGAGGCCTGCAGGGCCTTCTGCCGCTGCTCCAGCTCCTCCGAGCGCAGCCGCAGCTGCTCGGTCAGCTCCTGGGACTGCTTCAGCAGCACCTCGGTCTTGGTGTTGACGGAGATGGTGTTGACGCTGGTCGCGATCATCTCCGCGATCTGGTTCAGGAAGTCCTTCTGGATCTGCGTGAACGGCGTGAACGAGGCCAGCTCGATGACACCGAGCACGGTCCCTTCGAAGAGCACCGGAAGCACGATGACCTGGGCCGGGGGCGCTTCGCCGAGCCCGGAGGAGATCTTCAGGTAGCCGCTCGGAGCGTTCTCCACGAGGATCGTGCGCTTCTCCTGGGCCGCCGTCCCGATGAGCGCCTCACCCGGGTGGAACGACGTCGGCATGGACCCCATGGAGTAGCCGTACGACCCCAGCATGCGCAGTTCGTACGCGTCGTCGCCCTGGGTGCCGTCCTTGAGGTCCTTGCCGTCGACCAGCGGGAGGGCGAGGAAGAACGCGCCGTGCTGCGCGGACACCACCGGCGTCAGCTCGCTCATGATCAGCGAGGCCACGTCCGCCAGGTCGCGGCGGCCCTGCATCAGCGCGGAGATCCGGGCCAGGTTACCCTTCAGCCAGTCCTGCTCCTTGTTGGCGATCGTGGTGTCGCGCAGGTTGGCGATCATCTTGTTGATGTAGTCCTGGAGCTCCTGGATCTCGCCCGAGGCGTCCACGTCGATCTTCAGGTTGAGGTCGCCGCGGGTCACCGCGGTGGCCACGCGCGCGATGGCACGCACCTGCCGGGTCAGGTTCCCCGCCATCTCGTTCACCGACTCGGTGAGGTCGCGCCAGGTGCCGTCGACGTCCCGCACGCGCGCCTGACCGCCCAGCTGGCCCTCCGTGCCCACCTCTCGGGCGACGCGGGTGACCTCCTCGGCGAAGGACGAGAGCTGGTCGACCATCGTGTTGATGGTGGTCTTGAGTTCCAGGATCTCGCCGCGCGCGTCGATGTCGATCTTCTTGGTCAGGTCGCCCTTGGCGATGGCCGTGGTGACCATCGCGATGTTGCGCACCTGTCCGGTCAGGTTGGACGCCATCTGGTTCACGGACTCGGTGAGGTCCTTCCACGTGCCGGACACGCCCGGCACGCGCGCCTGCCCGCCGAGGATGCCGTCCGTGCCCACCTCGCGGGCCACCCGGGTCACCTGGTCGGCGAACGAGCTCAGGGTCTTCACCATCGTGTTGACGGTGTCGGCGAGCTGGGCCACCTCGCCGCTGGCCTCGACGGTGACCTTCTTGGTGAGGTCACCGTTGGCGACCGCGGTCGCGACCTGGGAGATGTTGCGGACCTGGCCGGTCAGGTTGTTGGCCATCACGTTGACGTTGTCCGTCAGGTCCTTCCAGATGCCCGAGACACCGGGCACCCGGGCCTGGCCGCCCAGCTGGCCCTCGGTGCCCACCTCGCGGGCCACCCGGGTCACCTGCTCGGCGAAGTTGGACAGCTGGTCGACCATCGTGTTGACGGTCGTGACGAGCTCGAGGATCTCGCCCTTCGCGTCGACGGTGATCTTCTTGGACAGATCGCCGTTGGCGACCGCCGTCGTGACCTCGGCGATGTTGCGCACCTGCATGGTCAGGTTGTTGGCCATGCCGTTCACGGACTGCGTGAGGTCCTTCCACGTGCCCGAGACGCCCTGGACCTCCGCCTGGCCGCCGAGCATGCCCTCGGTGCCCACCTCACGGGCCACGCGCGTGACCTGCTCGGCGAAGTTCGACAGCTGGTCCACCATCGTGTTGAGGGTGTTCTTCAGCTCGAGGATCTCCCCGCGCGCGTCCACGTCGATCTTCTGCGACAGGTCACCGCGGGCCACCGCCGTGGCGACCTGCGCGATGTTGCGCACCTGGGCGGTCAGGTTGCCGGCCATGCCGTTCACGGAGTCGGTGAGGTCCCGCCACACCCCGGCGACGCCGGGCACCTGAGCCTGCCCGCCGAGCCGGCCCTCCGTACCCACCTCACGCGCAACACGTGTCACTTGGTCGGCGAACGCGGAGAGCTGGTCCACCATCGTGTTGATCGTGTTCTTCAGCTCGAGGATCTCCCCGCGCGCGTCCACGTCGATCTTCTGCGACAGGTCACCGCGGGCCACCGCCGTCGTCACCTGGGCGATCTGCCGCACCTGCGAGGTCAGGTTCCCCGCCATGAAGTTGACGGAGTCGGTGAGCTCCTTCCACGTCCCCGAGACACCGTCCACCCGGGCCTGACCGCCGAGACGGCCCTCCGTGCCCACGTCACGGGCCATCCGGGTCACCTGGTCGGCGAAGCTCGACAGCTGGTCCACCATCGTGTTCACGGTGTTCTTCAGCTGGAGCATCTCGCCGGACACGTCCACGGTGACCTTCTGCGAGAGGTCGCCGTTGGCCACCGCCGTCGTCACCTGTGCGATGTTCCGCACCTGGCCGGTGAGGTTACGGAACGCCGTGTTGACGGAGTCGGTGAGGTCCTTCCACGTCCCGGCCGCACCCGGCACCTGCGCCTGACCACCCAGCTCGCCCTCGACGCCGATCTCGCGCGCAACGCGCGTCACTTCGGCACCGAACGCGGAGAGCTGGTCCACCATCGTGTTGACGGTGTTCTTCAGCTCCAGCATCTCGCCCGCGACGTCCACGGTGACCTTCTGCGACAGGTCACCGTTGGCCACCGCCGTCGTCACCGCGGCGATGTCCCTCACCTGTGTGGTCAGATTCCTGAACACGGTGTTGACGGAGTCGGTCAGGTCCTTCCAGGTGCCCGCCGCCCCCGGCACGTTCGCCTGGCCGCCGAGGCGGCCCTCGGCACCGACCTCGTTGGCGACCCGGGTGACCTCGTCCGCGAACGTCCGCAGCGTCTCGGTCATCTGGTTGATCGTCTCGGCGAGCTGCGCGACCTCGCCGCGCGCGCTCACGGTCACCTTCCGCGACAGGTCACCGTTGGCGACGGCGGTGGTGACCTCCGCGATGCCCCGTACCTGGGCCGTGAGGTTGCCCGCCATGAGGTTCACCGAGTCGGTGAGGTCCTTCCACACGCCGGCCACGCCCGGGACCTGCGCCTGGCCGCCCAGCTCGCCCTCGACGCCCACCTCGCGCGCGACCCGGGTGACCTCGGCGGAGAAGGACGACAGCTGGTCGACCATCGTGTTGACGGTGTTCTTCAGCTCCAGCATCTCGCCGGCCACGTGCACCGTGACCTTGCGCGACAGATCGCCCTTGGCCACCGCCGTCGTCACCAGTGCGATGTCCCGCACCTGCGCGGTCAGCCGGTACGCCATCGTGTTGACGGAGTCGGTCAGATCCTTCCAGGATCCGGACATTCCGCGTACCCGGGCCTGACCGCCCAGCTTGCCCTCGGTACCGACCTCACTGGCCACGCGCGTGACCTCGTCGGTGAACGTCGACAACTGGTCGACCAGATTGTTGACCGTACGCCCGACCTTCAGGAACTCCCCGCGCAGCGGATGCCCGCCGTTCCCGTCCGTGCCCTGGGCCCGCAGCTCCATCCGCTGCGACAGATCGCCCTCGGCCACCGCGGACAGCACCCGGCCGACCTCGGACACGGGCCGCGCCAGATCGTCCACCAGCGCGTTGGAGGCGTCGATCGCCGCCCCCCAGGAACCCTCGCAGGCGCCCGCCTCCAGCCGCTCGGTCAGCTTGCCCTCACGGCCCACCACGCGCCGCACCCGCGACAGCTCGCCGGTCAGGTGCAGGTTCCGGTCGGCCACGTCGTTGAACGCCGCCGCGATCTCCGACATGACGCCGTCGCCGGTGACCGGCAGGCGCTTGCGGAAATTGCCGTCTCGCATCGCTTCCAGAGCCGCGAGCAACCGGTTGAGGGAAGCCGTCTCCACCGCGGTGGTGCCACCGCGCGTGGCGCGCCTGCTCCCCGGGGTCTGTCCCCCTTTCGCGCGCGTCTCCGTGCCCCGCGCCGCTGCGCCAGACTCCACTGTGTCCCTCCCGCGGGGGTCGACCATCTCTGCTCTACGTGTTCCAGGTGCTGCCCGGCGTGCCGTGCGCCGCCGCGTGGTGCTGCCTCGATATACCAGGAGCCGCCGGAAGGCTGCTGCCCGCTAGCCGGGAAGGCACTCGACCTGGCCGTACCTTCCTTGGAAGCTTGCCCAGTGTTTCACCATGGCTGAACCAGGCCATAACAGTTCGGCAGCTTCGCACATCGTCCGCACGCCCCCGGGGGCGGATTACCGCGCGACCGGCATCCGCATGGACGGCGAAGGTAAGTAACCTTGCATGCGGCTGTCCAGCCATACCGGTCCGTCCGGCCTGGGCGGTGGCACGAGCACGAGCGGGCAGGCATCGGAGGGGCGGCCGCACCATGACCACCGGACTGCATCCTGGGGAAGCACCCCAGGATCCTCGGCCGACGGAGCACCCTACTCCGCTCCTGCCTGTGCAGGAGCGGGTCGGCCACGCACACCCGCTCGTAGAGAACCGGACAAGGAGTTCTGTGATCACCGCGCGCGCGGCTGCCAGTTTCGAGCCCGTCGGGCGATCGGTCGCGACCGCCCGCTCCTTCGTCCGCGACACCCTCCAGGGCTGGGGCTTCGCCGACATCGTCGACGACGCCGTGGTGCTGACCAGCGAGCTGGTCACCAACGCGGTGGTGCACGCCGGCACCGCGGCCGACGTCCTGTGCCTGCGCATAGAGGACGGTGTACGGGTCGAGGTCGCCGACAGATATCCCGAGCGTGAGATCGCTCTCCAGTCCGCTCCCGTCAACATGGGCAGCCCCGACCGCGAGGGCGGCCGCGGGTTGCAGCTGTGCGCGGCGCTGGCCACCCGCTGGGGTGTCGAGTACACGCCCACGCACAAGCAGGTCTGGTTCCAGCTGGACCTCCCCGAGCGCCCGGTGGGCACGCGTGCCGCGGGCCCGTCGCTGCCGGCCGCCCTCCTGCCGCTCGCCGACGGCCGCGTACGCGTCGCGGTGATCCAGATCGACCGATCCGGCTCGATCACCGCCTGGAACGAGGACGCCGAGGACCTCTTCGGCTACCCGGCCGAACAGGTCGTCGGCAAGCCCCTCACCGACCTCGCCGCCTGGCCGCACACCCCGGGGACCAGTACCGGCATCGTCGAGGCCCTCCAGCTCTCACGCTGGGAGGGCAGCTACGGCATCCGTGGCGCCAACGGCCGCGTGACCCCCGTGTACGCCTCCCACCTGCGTGTCCGCGACACGGAAGGCGATCCCTCGACGGTCTGTCTCCTCGTGCGGAACCACGAGCGCGCCGTCCTGCAGACCCCGCTGCGCGGCTCCTCGTCCCCCGACACGGTGACCGCGTCCGAGAGCCAGAACACGGATCCCTTCGAGGTCTTCATCGGCTCCCCGGCCCCCGACGACCTGGACGGCCTGCTGCAGCGCACCGTCGAGCGCGCCCGCGACATGCTCGACGGTGACGCGGCCTTCCTGCTGCTGGCCACGGACGACGAGACGGAGTTGGAGGTGCGCGCCTCCACCGGCCTGCCCTCCGCCCGGCAGCGCTTCGCCCGGGTCCCCGTGGAGGCCGGCCCCGGCCGCTACAGCTCGGCCCGCATGCCCGCGGTCCACGACGACCTCTCGGCCGTCCCCGGTGCCGTGCCCCTGATGAGCGGCACGGGCATGCGTTCGGTCGTCACGGTCCCGCTGAAGGTCGAGGGCCGCCTCACGGGCTCGCTGGGTGTGGCGGCGGAGGCGCCCGGCCGGTACTCCAACGAGGAGGCGCTGCGCCTGCAGTTCGCCGCCGACCGCATCGCGCTCGCCGTGGAGTCGGCCCGCCTGGGCGAGCTGGAGCGGCTGCGCCGCGGTTCGCTCAGCTTCCTGGTCGAGGCGTCCGACCTGCTCGCCGGCACCCTGGACCGCGACCAGACCCTGGCGCTGATGGCCCAGATGACCATTCCCACCCTCGCTACCTGGTGCGCGGTCTACACGATCGCCGACCAGGCTTCGGAGCCCTACCTGTCGTACGTCCTCCACGAGGACGAGGACCGCATCGACGGCCTCAAGGCCCTGCTGTCCAAGATCCAGCCGCCGGACCCGATCCCCACCCCGGGCGCCCGCGTGTGGTCGGCCCCCTCCGAGGCCGCCCACCAGGCGGCACTGCGCCAGTCCATGCGCAGCCTCGGACTGAACGAGCCGACCACCGTCAGCTCGGGCATCGGCACGACACTGGCGACGGCCTCGGCGGTGGGTGGCGAGACGGTCGTCCTCCCCCTGGTGGCCCGCAACCGCGTCATCGGCATGCTGACACTCGGCAAGCCCAGCGACGAGCACTTCCGCCAGGAGATCCTGGAGCTGGCCGAGGACCTCAGCCGCCGGGCCGCCCTGGCCCTGGACAACGCCCGCCTGTACTCCGAGCGCATGGCGATCAGTCAGTCCCTGCAGCGCAGCCTGCTCCCGCCCGGCCTGCCGGACATCGACGGCGTGGAGGTCGACGTCATCTACCGCGCGGCGGGCGAGGGCAACGAGGTCGGCGGCGACTTCTACGACCTGTTCCCCATCCGCGACGGCGCGTACGGCTTCGCCATCGGTGACGTCTGCGGTACGGGCCCGAACGCCGCCGCCGTCACCGGTCTCGCCCGGCACGCGCTCCGGCTGCTGGCCCGCGAGGGGCTGAGCGGGCCGATGGTCCTGGACCGGCTGAACTCCGCGATCCTCGACGAGGGCGACCGTGGCCGCTTCCTCACGCTGCTGTACGGCGAGCTGTGGCCCCAGGAGGACGGCGGCGCCCTGCTGAAGGTCGTCTGCGCCGGCCATCCGCTGCCGCTGCGGCTGCGCCAGGACGGCACGGTGGAGCCGGCCGCCGAACCGCAGCCGCTGCTCGGCGTCATGGAGGAGCTCGACCTCTACGAGCAGGAGGTGCGGCTCGACCCGGGTGACGTCCTGCTGTGCGTGACAGACGGCGTCACCGAACGGCGTGAGGGCTCGCGCATGCTGGGCGACGACGGTCTCGCGGACGTCCTGACCGGCTGCACGGGCCTGACGGCGGGCGCCGTGGCGGCCCGCATCATGCGTGCGGTCGAACGCTTCGCCTCCGACGCCCCGTCGGACGACATGGCGATCCTGACCATGCGGGTACCGGGCCTGCAGAAGGACTGAGAGCAGCGAGAGCACGAAGAAGACCCCGCCCGAATGGGCGGGGTCTTCTGGCCGGAGCCCCCAAACGGAATCGAACCGTTGACCTTCTCCTTACCATGGAGACGCTCTGCCGACTGAGCTATGGGGGCCTGTTGCCTTTCGGGGTTTCCCCCGCGGCAACGGAATAGATCATACCCCGAACGGACCTGTGCTCCCAACCGCCTACATCCGCTCAGAACGCGGGCTGGAGCAGTCCTCCGAGCGCGTTGCAGGCCGACACAATGCGCTGCATGTCCCGTCTCGTCAGTGACGCTTCCACGGGCAGCGCCAGCGTCTCGTCCGCGGCCCGCTCGGTCTCCGGCAGGCATACGTCCCTGCGGAACGCGGGCATCCGGTGCACGGGCGTCTTCACCGGCACCCGGCACCGCACTCCCCTGGCCTGCACGGCCCGCGCGAAGGCGTCCCGGTCCGGCCGTCCATTGCCCGGCACTCGGACGACGTACTGCTGGTACGTGTGCCCTTCCGCCTCCTCGGGCGTGCGCACCCCGTTGAGCCGCGCGTCGAGGTAGGCGGCCCACTGTCTGCGCCGAGCAGTCTCGTCGTACGGTGCGTCGGCGTCATGCTGCTCCAGCACCAGGAGCCCGTGCCGTTGAGCGAGGGCGCGCAGCCGGGAGACGTCGGCCGACCGGCCGAAGCGGTGCGCGACGACGACAGCCGCCGTCCGAGGGGTGACGACGGCGCTCACCGATGCCGGGTCGAGGCAGTACGTCACCGGATCTATGTCGGCGAAGACCGGTACGGCACCGGTCAAGCTCACGGCCGTGGCGAGGTCCACGTCGTCGAACGCCGGCACTACGACCTCGTCACCAGAGCCGACGCCTGCCGCCTTGAGCAATCCAACGGTACTCATGACAGGCATGGTGATCGCGCAACGTGAACACGGAGTGACAGGAAATAAAAAAGAGCCGGTCCCCGGACCGAAGTCCGGGGACCGACTCTTTCAATAATTGTTCGGCGGCGTCCTACTCTCCCACAGGGTCCCCCCTGCAGTACCATCGGCGCTGTGAGGCTTAGCTTCCGGGTTCGAAATGTAACCGGGCGTTTCCCTCACGCTATGACCACCGAAACACTATGAAACAATCAACCGGAGCCGCGGCCTTTGACGGCTACGACGGTTGTTCGTGGTTTCAGAACCAACACAGTGGACGCGAGCAACTGAGGACAAGCCCTCGGCCTATTAGTACCGGTCAACTCCACACGTTACCGTGCTTCCATATCCGGCCTATCAACCCAGTCGTCTACTGGGAGCCTTACCCCATCAAGTGGGTGGGAGTC
>NZ_JAVRHI010000039.1:0-18288 GCF_034105845.1 Streptomyces sp. CRN 30
CGCCGTCGAGTCCGCGATCACCCGGGCCGCCGGAGCCGGGTGACCGCGCGGCGGGCGGCACCGGGCCGGGGTTCCGGCCGTACCGGGGACCAGTGGCCCTGTCGCGCGTGCCGGGGCCGCGCTAGGTTCGTCCCCAGACGCGCGCGCCGGGGGAGGCGGGCGACGACGGACGCCGCGACGGCCTCCTCCGACGGCATGCGGCAACTGCCGGAGGGGGTCTTCCATGAGCCGTCGCAGTCTGTTCCCGGAGGATCCGCAGCGGCTGGGGGAGTACTGGCTGGCGGCCCGGCTGGGGTCCGGCGCCCAGGGGGTCGTCTTCGAGGCGTACGACCCGGCCGGCTCCCGGGTGGCGGTCAAGGTGCTGCACCCGGAGGTCGCCACCGGGGCGCGGGCGCGGACCCGGTTCGCCAAGGAGGTGCGGGCGGCGCAGCGGGTGGCGTCCTTCTGCACGGCCCGGGTGCTGGACGCCGACACCGAGGCGGTGAACCCCTACATCGTCAGCGAGTTCGTGCCCGGGCCGAACCTGGCGGCGGCGGTGCGGACGGCGGGCCCGCTGCGCGGGGACGCCCTGGTGCGGCTGGCGACCGGGGTGGTCACCGCGCTGGCCGCGATCCACCAGGCCGGAGTGGTCCACCGCGACCTGAAGCCGAGCAACGTGCTGCTGGGCCCGGACGGCCCCCGCGTCATCGACTTCGGCATCGCCCGGACCGCCGAGATGACGCTCACCGAGACCGGCGCGGTGATGGGCACTGTCGGCTACCTCGCCCCCGAGACGCTGCAGGGCCGGCACGCCGACGCCGCGGCGGACGTGTTCGCCTGGGGCGCGGTCGTGCTGTACGCGGCGACCGGCACCGAGCCGTTCCGCGGCGACAACCTCGGCGAGGCCGTCGTCCGCGCCCTGGAGCACCACCCCGACCTGTCCGCCCTGCCCGCGCCCCTGCAACCCCTGGTCCGCGCCGCGCTGGCCAAGCAGCCGGAGAACCGGCCCGGCGCCGCCGCGCTGCTGCTGCGGCTGCTCGGCGGCGACCAGGACACCTTCCAGGCGCTGCAGGCCGGCGCCCACGCCGCGGCCCTCGGGCCCCTCGCGGAGGGCACGGTCACCCCGGCGGTGGGCGAGGCGGCCGAGGCTTCCTACCGGGCCCTGTCCCCGGAGGTGCAGCTGGCCGCCCGCCAGATCTGGCTGCGCATGGTGGTCCCGGGCAGCGCCCCGGACGGCTCCCACGACAGCGTCCGCACCGTCGACGAGGACGAGCTGCTCGCGGGCCGGTCCGATCCCGAGCAGGCGCGGGTGCGCCAGGTGCTCACGGCCTTCGCGCACCCCGCCGTACTCGTCCACAAGGACGCCACCGTCCGCCCCGCGAGCGCGGCGGTGCTGCGGGCCTGGCCCCGGCTGCGGGGCTGGGCGGACACCGACCGCGCGGGGCTCAGGATCCACCGCCGGCTGGGCGCGGCGGCCCGCATCTGGCAGCGCGGCGGGCAGCGCCCGGACGACCTGGCCCGCGGGACCGCCCTGCACGACGCCGTGGCCTGGGCCGCCACCGCCCCCAGCCGGCTGCGCGCGAACCGGCTGGAGCGGGCGTTCCTGCAGGCCAGCCAGGAGGCGGAGAGCCGCCGGGCACGCCGTACCCGCCGCATCAACATGGTCCTGGTCGGCGCCCTCGTGCTGACGCTCGTCTCCGCCGCGCTGGCCCTGTGGCAACGCGGCACCGCCATCGACGCGCTCACCGCGGAACAGCGGGCCCTGTCCCGGCAGCTGGCCACCCAGTCGGGCTCGATCCTCGACAGCAACCCCGACCTGGCCTCCCTGCTGGCCGTCCAGGCCTACCGCGCCAGCCCGACCACGGAAGCCACCCACAGCCTGTACGACGCGGCTGCCTTCCCGCTCCGCCGCACCCTCACCGGCCACGAGGCCAGCGTGACGTCGGTGGCCTACGGATCCGGCGGACGCGCCCTGGCCACGGGCAGCGAGGACGGCACGGCACGGCTGTGGGACACCACCACCGGCCGTGCCCGCGTCCTCACCGGCCACGAGGGCTACGTGAACGCGGTGGCGCTCAGCCCCGACGGGAAACTGCTGGCCACGGGCAGCGACGACCGTACGGCGAAGCTCTGGGACACGGCCACCGGCCGGCTGCGCACCACCCTCACCGGCCACCTGGACGACGTGGACGCGGTCACCTTCAGCCCCGACGGGAAGACGCTGGCCACCGCCTGCGACCACGGCATGCTGCGGCTGTGGGACACCACCACCTACCGCATCCGTGCCCGCGTCGGAGGCCAGGGGCACATGAACGCGGTGGCGTTCAGTCCCGACGGAGGCACCCTGGCCCTGGGCAGCGACAACGACAAGGTGCGGCTGTGGGACTGGGCGAGCGGCCGCATGCGGATCCTCACCGGTCACGGGCGCACGCTCCAGTCGGTGGCGTTCAGCCCCGACGGGAGGACGCTGGCCTCGGGCAGCGACGACCGTACGGCGAGGCTGTGGGACACGGCCACCGGCCGGCTGCGCACCACCCTCAGCGGCCACCAGGGTTACGTGACCTCGGTGGCGTTCAGTCCCGACGGGCACACCCTGGCGACCGGCAGCCAGGACCGCACGGTGCGGCTGTGGGACACGGCGACCGGTCAGGCCCGCGCCCTGACCGGTCACCAGGGCGCGGTGAAGGCGGTGCGCTTCAGTCCCGACGGGCACACCCTGGCCACGGGCGGCGAGGACCGCACGGTGCGGCTGTGGGACCCCACCGCCGTGCGCGCCCGTACCCTCACCGGGCACGAGGAATCCGTGCAGGCGGTGGCGTTGAGCGCGGCCACGAGCACGCTCGCCACCGGTGGCGAGGACCGTACGGTGCGGTTGTGGAACCCGGCGACGGGCCGCCTGCGCCACACGCTCACCGGCCACGGGGGCGCGGTGCGGGCGGTCGCGTTCGGCCGCGACGGGCACGTCCTGGCCACGGCGAGCGACGACCGTACGGTACGCCTGTGGGACCCGGCGACGGGCCGTCCGCTCCGTACGCTGACCGGCCACGGGGGAGCGGTGGGCGCGGTGGCGTTCAGCCCCGACGGACGCACCCTGGCCACGGGGAGCGAGGACCGTACGGTGCGGCTGTGGGACCCGGCGACGGGCCGTCCGCTCCGTACGCTCGCCGGCCACCGGGGCGTGGTCGAGGCGGTGGCGTTCGGTCCTGACGGACGCACCTTGGCCTCGGGGAGCGAGGACCGTACGGTACGCCTGTGGGACCCGGCGACCGGCCGCGCGCGTGTCCTCGACGGTCATGAGGGCGCGGTGGGCGCGATGGCGTTCAGCCCGGACGGGCGCGTCCTGGCGACGGGCGGCGCGGACCGTACGGTGCGGCTGTGGGACCCGGCGGCGGGCCGCTCCCGCACGACGCTCACCGGACACGGGGACGCGGTCGAGGCGGTCGCCTTCAGTTCCGACGGGCGCACCCTGGCCTCGGGCGGCGACGACGGTACGGCGCGGCTGTGGGACGTGGACCTGCTGAACCAGGCCGCGGCGATCAGCAGGATCTGCGAGGTCGTCGGCCGGGACCTCACCCCGGAGGAACGGGCCGCGTACCTCGAGGGCCGGTCGACGAAGGAGGTGTGCCCCGCCCGGCAGCGCGGGGCCGACTCAAGGCGCGCACCGGCCCGCTCGTAGGCTGCTCACCGGGGGACGGACGAGGGGGCCGACGACCCCGGTGCGGAACCGCGCGTCAGCGGTGTCGTCGACCGGGTGAGACCTGCTGGGTCGGCCGCCCCGGACGCGGAGAAGGTCGCCGGCCCCTGGAGTCGACTGGGGCGCGCCGACCTCACGGCCGGCGTGCCGGCGCAGCGGCTGGAGGAGTACGTCGACGCCCTCCTCGACCGCTACGCCTGCCCCGTCCCCGTGGGCGCGGGAGTCAGCAGACGCCGTCGCCCGGCTTGGGGTTGCCCAGGCCGAACAGCGGGCGCAGCTTGAGCCCCACCCAGGTGCCGGCCAGCGCGAACGCGCCCCACAGCCAGCCGCTGAGGCTGCCCGAGGCGATGCCCGCCAGGTAGGCGCCGATGTTGCAGCCGCCGGCCAGCCGGGCGCCGATGCCCATCAGCACACCGCCGAGCACCGACGCGAGGGCCGTGCGCCAGGGGATGCCGCGGTGCAGCGCCCAGGTGCCGGCGAGCGAGGCGGCGACCGCCGCGCCGAGCATGATGCCGATGTCGGTGAGGCTGTTCTTGTCGGCGAGGACCGGGCCCGCCAGCATCTTGGCGTTGCCGGGCTGCTGCCAGAACGACCAGGTCTCCGGGTGGCCGCCGAGCGCGCGCACCAGCTCCGAGCCCCACAGGCTGAAGGCGCTCGTGACGCCCCAGGCGCCCCCGGACACCAGCAGCACGCCCGCGCCGAGCACGGCCAGCGCCAGGGCGCCCGCGGCCAGCGGCCAGGAACCGCGCAGGGCCCGCAGGGCCGCACCGCGCGCGGAGGGCACGGGGCCGAGCGGCGGCGGGTTGCGGCGGGCCTGGACACGTCGGCTGACCAGCACCACGAGCAGCAGCGCGGCAACGGTCACGACCCAGGAGCCGAACCAGCCGATGTGGTCGGACATGACGACCGGCTCCCAGGCGGGGAGGTCCTTCCACAGGTCGAACCGCCAGGCGGCGAGCGTGGCGCCCAGGATGAACCCGCCGAGCGTCAACAGCACCGAGGTCTGCCCCGAGCCGACGACGTACAGGGTGCCCGAGGCGCACGCGCCGCCGAGCTGCATGCCGATCGCGAATAGGACCGAGCCGACGATCAGGCCGACCCCGATCGACCCGCCGGACGGCGCGGGCTGCGAGCCGAACAGCCCGGTCTCCGTGCCGATGATCAGGGCGAACAGGGTGGCCGTGGTGCCGAGCAGCAGCGCGTGCGCGCGCAGCCCGACGCCGTTGCCGACCGCGACGAGCTGCCGCCAGGCGGAGGTGAAGCCGAACCGGGAGTGGAAGAGCGCGACGCCGAGGCCGATCCCCAGCAGGAGCAGCACGCCCGGCTTGGCACCGTGCGTGGCCCACACGTACGCGGTCAGGGCCACGGAGAGCAGCCCGGCCACCACGAGCGGCGTCCGCCGTACCGGCGACAGGGGCGGGGCCGTGGGCCGGGGCGAGGAGGTGGGGGAGGGGGTGAACAGGGTGGCGGTCGTACGGGGCGGCGCGGCCTGCTCGGCGGGTGGTGCGGTGGTCACGGAAGATCTCCGGTGTGATGCACGGGGGACGGCGGGGACGGAGCGGTTCCGGCCGGCGGCGCGGTACGCGCGGCCGGCGCTGGGCTCAACGGCGACAGAGACCGTCGTCGACGCACCACGCCGAGTGCGCGAACAGCGCGAGGCCGAGGCGCGACGACGGGGCGGATGCAGACATGCGTACGAATATACGGACTGGAAGGTTCCGGACGCCGCGCCGTCTCGCTATGTGGAAGTCATTCTGAGACGGAGAGGGAGATGGAGACGCGGGACGGAGGGGGCGCGGGAGGCGGACCCGGGACGTCTCCCTCAGACGACCTCGTCCTGCGCGGAGGCACCGACGGGACCGGTGGGGCCGGTGGGACCCGTGGGACCGGCGTAGCAGTGGACGGTCACGGTCTGCCGCGACCCCCACCGCTGCTCGCGCGTGGCCAGGAACTCCCACCCCAGGCGCTCGTACAGGGCCGCCGCGGCCGTGTCCGACGCCACGACCTCCAGCACCGGATGCAGCCCGAGCCGCCCGGCCTCCCGTACGGCCCGGCCCAGCAGGAGCGCACCGATCCCCCGCCCCCTGGTCCACGGATCGACGAAGAGCCGGCTCACCACGGCGGCCCCTTCCGCCCCCGTGCCGTTCCGCTCGCCCCACAGTGCCGGCGCCAGATCCCCGTCGCCGCTCCGGGACAGCCCGACGTGACCCACGACGCGGCCGTCGGGTGCGGTGCCGACCCAGGCCCCCAGCATGCCGGCCCGCGCGAGCCACTCCGCGGGCCGGCCGGGCCAGTTCACCGGGTAACCGTCATGCCGGTGGACCTCCGCCAGTACGCGTACGCAGTCGCCGAGGTCACCCTCGGCCCGGGGCCGGACGGCGGGGCCCGGCCGCTCGCCGCGTGGTGCGTGGGTGCCGCTGCTCATCCCCATCCCCGGATGGGATCACGGGGAGCAGGAGCGTGACCAGCAATTTCCTCGTCACCCACAACAACCGCACGGGTGTCGGCGGAAGTTGGGCAAAAGAGATCGACATCTGGTTCGATTGGTGCGTGATCTTGTACTCCCGCACCCGTACCCGTGCCCGGAAAGGCAACCGCTGATGTCACCCGTCGTCGACCGCGTCCCCACCGTGTCGTTCCCGTCCCTTTCCGCTCCGCACGCCCGGGTGCAGGGTCACACCGCCTCCCGTTCCGCCGCTCCGTTCGACGCCGCCGACGCGGGGGTCCTCCGGGTCGTCTCCGATCCCCGGACCCCGGTGTTCGTCACCGTGCACGCGGGTGGCCGACGCCGCTACGGCTACTGGCGGCCGTACGACTCCCGCACCCGGCGGGGAGGCTGCTACGTCGCCCTGCCGACCTCCGTCTGCGACCGGTTGCACTCCACGGGCCGCATCCTGCTCGGAGACCCCCTGGAGGACCCGGGCAAGACGACGTACCGCGTCTGGCCCGCCCATGCCCCGGCCCTGCCCTCCCGCGGGCCGGGCGCGGCGGCGCGCAGGCCCGTTCCGTCCGTGCGGCGGGTGACGCAACCGCTCGTGGCCTGAACCGGGGGCGAACGCGGCGGGCGGCTCCACCCCTGTCCTGGCGCGCCCGTGGGAGAAGCCCGACGATTCCCTGCGCTGTGTCTTGTCAGGGACATGAACCGTCTCTAGAGTCCGGACCTAACCGGAGAGGTGGGAGCGCTCCCATCCGGGCCCAGTGAGGCCGGGAGCGGAAGGTTCCCGCACCCGCGTCCCCACGACGCCCGCCGGAGAGGATCTCCCGCATGCGACCGTCACCACCGCGCCCGCGCCACTCGCGTCCCCGTCCCCGTCCCCGCCCGCGGTCCGCGCGTGCCCTGCTCGGCGCCCTGTTCACCGCGCTGACCGCCCTGGCGGCCCTGGTCACCGTCGCCCCCGCGGCCCAGGCGGACACCACGCTCTGCGAGCCGTTCGGCACGACGACCGTCCAAGGGCGCTACGTCGTCCAGAACAACCGCTGGGGCAGCAGTGGCACCCAGTGCGTCACCGCCACGAACACCGGTTTCCGGGTGACGCAGGCCGACGGCTCGGTGCCGACGAACGGCGCCCCGAAGTCGTATCCGTCGGTCTTCGACGGCTGCCACTACACCAACTGCTCCCCGGGGACGAACCTCCCCGCGCGGATCAGCGGCATCTCCAGTGCGCCCAGCAGCATCACGTACACGTATGTCGGCAACGCCGTCTACAACGCCTCGTACGACATCTGGCTGGACCCGACGCCCCGGACCGACGGTGTCAACCGGACCGAGATCATGATCTGGTTCAACAAGGTCGGCCCGATCCAGCCCATCGGCTCCCAGGTGGGCACGGCTTCGGTCGCCGGGCGCTCGTGGCAGGTGTGGCAGGGCAGCAACGGCACCAACGACGTCCTGTCCTTCGTCGCCCCGGCGGCGATCGGCAGCTGGAGCTTCGACGTGATGGACTTCGTCCGTGCGACCGTCTCCCGCGGACTCGCCCAGGACAGCTGGTACCTGACGAGTGTTCAGGCCGGGTTCGAGCCCTGGCAGAACGGCGCCGGGCTCGCCGTGGAGTCGTTCTCCTCCGCCGTCCGCACCGGAGGCGCCGGCCCGGACGTTCCCGGGAACCCCGGTCAGCCGGTGGCCTGTGAGGTGGCGTACGCCACGAACGTCTGGCAGGGCGGCTTCACCGCGGAGGTCACCGTGGCCAACACCGGCGCGTCTGCCGTCGACGACTGGCGGCTCGGCTTCGCGCTGCCCGCGGGACAGCGTGTCACGAGCGCCTGGAACGCCTCGCTCTCGGGCTCCTCGGGCGCGGTCGCGGCGAGCGGGCTCGGCCACAACGCGCGGATCGCGTCCGGAAGCAGCCAGACGTTCGGCTTCCAGGGCACCTACAGCGGCACGTTCGCCAAGCCGGGCGGCTTCACCCTGAACGGCAGCACCTGCACCGTCCGCTGATGCGGCGTACCCGTACGGACGTCACGCACGCCCCTGTCTCCCTCGCCCCTCCGGGCGGCACGTTCCCCGGTGAGGGCGAGGGTCCAGCCTCCCGCGCTCCGCTTCCGGCAACACCCGACCACCCGATGGACCCGACCATCTGAAAGGAGCGAACGTGGCTCGACGCAGCAGAATCCTCGCGCTGGCCGCCGCCTTCGCCACCCTGCTCGCGACGCTCGGCCTGACCCTGCTGGGCCAGAACCGTGCCGAGGCGCACGGAGTGGCGATGACGCCCGGATCGCGCACGTACCTGTGCTATCTGGACGGTCGCAGCGGCAACGGCGGCATGAACCCGTCGAACCCGGCCTGTCGGGCCGCGCTGGACAAGAGCGGCGGGACCCCGCTGTACAACTGGTTCGCCGTCCTGGACTCCAACGCGGCCGGCCGCGGCGCCGGTTATGTGCCGGACAACACCCTGTGCAGTGCAGGCGACCGTTCCCCGTACGACTTCTCCGCCTACAACGCGGCCCGCGCCGACTGGCCCCGGACGCATCTGACCTCCGGGTCGAGCATGCGGGTCAAGTACAGCAACTGGGCCGCGCACCCCGGTGACTTCAAGGTCTACCTGACCAAGCAGGGCTGGTCACCCACGTCCCAGCTCCGTTGGAACGATCTCGACCTGATCCAGACCGTGACGAACCCGCCGCAGCAGGGCTCGGTCGGCACGGACGGCGGCCACTACTACTGGAACCTGAACCTGCCGTCCGGCCGCTCCGGTAACGCGCTGCTCTTCATCCAGTGGGTGCGCTCGGACAGCCCCGAGAACTTCTTCTCCTGCTCCGACATCGTCTTCGACGGCGGGAACGGCGAGGTGACCGGCATCGGTGGCTCGAGCGGCACACCGGACCCGACGCCCGATCCCACGGACCCGCCCGACCCCACGGACCCGCACACCGGCTGCATGGCCACGTACAACGTGACCAGCTCGTGGTCGGGAGGCTTCCAGGGCTCCGTCGAGGTGATGAACCACAACACCACGCCGATGAACGGCTGGGCGGTGGCCTGGAAGCCCGGCACCGGAACGAGGCTCAACGCGGTGTGGAACGGTTCACTGTCCACGGCCACCGACGGCACGGTCACCGTGCGCAACGTGGACCACAACCGCACCGTCGCCCCGGACGGCAGTACGACCTTCGGGTTCACCGCCACCTCGACCGGCAACAACGTCCCGGTCGGGACGATCGGGTGTGTGCAGTGACCGGATGAGGCGGTGATCTGCCGCTTCTTGCCCAGTGCCTCGCGCTCCGCGCGCCGTACCTCGTGCTCCGTGCTCCGTGCTCCGCCTCCGGGCGGACGGCCCGCCCCGTTCAGGGGGCGGCCCGTCCGCCCGGAGGCGTGAGGAGTACGGCCACGTCGACGAGTGGCGGGAACCGGGCGGGTCACACGGGCACCTTTTTTTGCTTCTGCTTTACCATTTGGGAACCCGGCCGCACCCGGGGGCGTTGACCCGACGGACCGCGACGACGCGACCGACGACGAAGACCCGACAGGCAGCAAGAAGAAGCCGAGGTGGCACCAGTGGCGATGTGGGACCGGATCAAGGACCAGGCCAAGAACTTCCAGCAGTCCCAGCAGTCCCAGGGCTCCCACGGAGCCGGCGGACACGGGCAGGGGCAGAGCCCCTACGGCCAGGGGCAGAGCCCTTACGGGCAGGGCCAGAGTCCCTATGGGCAGCAGCAGGGCCAGAGTCCGTACGGGCAGGGTCAGGGGCAGAGTCCCTACGGGCAGGGCCAGCAGGGCGGTCACGGACCGGGGGCGGGCTCGTCCTCCGGTGGCACCAAGGCCAAGCTGATCGGCATGCTCAAGTCCCAGCTAGCGTCGGCGAAGACCGAGCTCAAGAGCGGTGCCTACCGGGACGCCAGCATGGCGATGTGCGCGCTGGTGGCCGCGGCCGACGGGCATGTGGAGCCCGCGGAGCGGCAGCGCGTGGAAGAGCTGATCGTCACCAACGAGGTCCTGCAGAACTTCCCGGCGGACCAGCTCCGCCAGCGCTTCAACCAGCACGTGGACCGGCTCGTCTCCCACTTCGAACTGGGCAAGGCCGAGGCGCTGCAGGAGATCGCCAAGGCCGCCAAGAAGCCGGCGGAGGCCCGTGCGGTCATCCAGACCGGCATCGTCATCGCGGGTGCGGACGGGCACTTCGAGCAGTCCGAGCAGTACGTCGTCCGCGAGGCCTGCGCGGCCCTCGGCGTCTCGCCCGCGGAGTTCGGCATCTGACGCGACCCTCCACCCCCTGCCACCCTCTGACCGCCTTCCCGCCTCCCCGCCGGGCCTCGCTCCGCCGGCGGGAGGCCGGTCCGCGAGAGGGGAGCACCGTGTCCGGAGACGGTCCCGGCCCGGTCCTGGTCGCGGACGCGGGGAACGAGCAGGATGTGCCCCCGGCCGGCCGCCCTCGGCCTGCCGGGAGGCCCGCGCGGGCCCGGCCCCGGCCTCGACCGCCCGGAGGGCGTCAGCGCGCCGGCGCCGCGGTCCCGGTCGTCGTGCCGACCGGTAGGACCGGGCGGGTCGACCGGCAGACCCGCACCCTCCCGCGCGTCGGCTGACGGGCCCCCGCCGCTGTCGCGCGCCGCCGCCCTCCGGTCACCCGCGCTCGGGGCCGGCGGACCAGTCGCGGTAGGGGATGCGGGCGAGATCGTGGATCTCCCCGACCGTGCCCCACTCGTTGCCGCCCAGCCGGGCCAGCGGGCGCAGCCGCCCGATGTCCGGGCGGCCGTCCACCAGGACGTCGTCGTCGACGACGACGTGCACGACGCGCCCGAACACCACCGTCGAGTTGCCCAGGCCCAGTGTCGAGTGCAGCGTGCACTCGATCGCCACCGGGGCCGCGGCCACGCGCGGCGGCTTCACCCGTAGCGAGGGCTCGCTCTCGATGCCCACCGCGTCGAACTCACCCTGATCGGCGGGGAAGTCGGTCGCGGTCGCGTTGATCTGCTGGAGCAGCGGTTCGGGGGTGAAGTTGACGACGAACTCGCCCGTCTCCTCGACGTTGCGCAGCGAGTCCTTCCGCCCGACGGAGGTGAACTGGACGATCGGCGGGTCGGTGCAGGCGACGGTGAAGAACGAGTGCGGTGCCAGGTTGGCCGTCCGCCCGTCCCCGCCGAGGGTGGAGACCCACGCGATCGGCCGGGGCACGACCACGGCTGTGAGCAGACGGTAGAACGAACCCGGATCCATGGACTCCGGTGAGTGGTCGACGCGCATGACAGCACGTTATCGGCCGTCGCGCGAGCGCCCAAGCGGCCCCGCGGTCACCACGGTCGCACCGACCGCACGGGTAACACCGCTGTCACAGAGGCGCCATGGACATTCCAAAGGATGATCATAGAATTCGACGGCTGCACCACCCCGTACCCCCCACCACCCGGGAGGAGCACGTGATCAGACGTCACACGGCCGCCTCGGCCGCCTCGGCACTCGTCACCGCCTTCGCACTGACCGGCACGCTCACCGGCCCCGCCGCGGCGGCGCCCGGCGCGGCGTCCGCGGCCGCCGGCACGGCGCAGGACCGGACGGCGGCGGTCGCCACCGCCACCACGCCCGTCACCCACGAGCAGAACGACCGCGTCCCGGAGGGCGCGGCCTGGACGCAGCACTACTTCCCGTCCGCGGACGACTCCGGCGCCGAACTGCACGCCGACGTCCTGCTGCCGGAGAACCTGCGCAAGGGCAAGAAGGTGCCCGTCATCCTGTCCGTCGGCCCGTACTTCGGGCACTCCGGGCAGAGCAGCGACGAGGGCTGGACGCACACCGGCCCTTCGGTTCGCTTCAACGACTTCGTCGAGGGCACCGACCTGTTCGCCGAGAACTACGCCTTCGTCATGGTGGACCTGCGCGGCTTCGGCGGCTCCACCGGCTGCCTCGACTGGGGCGGCCCCGGTGAGCAGGCCGACGTGGAGGCGGCGATCGACTGGGCCGCGAAACAGCCGTGGTCCACCGGCGCGGTGGGCATGTACGGCAAGTCGTACGACGGCGTCACCGGCCTCATCGGCAACAACCTGGACCAGCGCGCGCTCAAGGCGGTCATCGCCCAGGAGCCCGTGTGGGACATGTACCAGTACATCTACTCGAACGGCGTGCCCCGCCCGAACGTCACCGGCACCGCGAACGCCTACAACGGCATCGCCACGCTCGACCCGCTGCCGGACGACGACCCGCGCTACCAGGCCAACGCCCGCTGGGAGGAGTCGAACCCGGAGTGCCTCGCGCAGAACTCGGCCGGGTACCGAATAGCCGACCAGCAGGACCCGCACTGGAAGGCCCGTGACCTGGCGAAGCTGGCCAGGGGCACGGACACCCCGCTCTTCGTCACCCAGGGCTTCGTCGAACCCAACACCAAGCCCGAGGAGATGGAGGAGTATCTCGCGGGCCACAAGGGCCCCGAGCGCGGCTGGCTCGGCCCGTGGGACCACGTGCGCGGCGGCGACCGCGTCGGCGACGGGCGCCTGGCCATGGGGCGCGAGGGCTGGTACGACGAGGCGCTCTCCTTCTACGACCAGTACCTGAAGGGCATCAAGCCGTCAGTCCGCTACCCGGCCTACTCCGTCGAGGACAACACCGGCGCCTGGCGGGCCCAGAAGACGTGGCCGGTCGTGGACAGATCCGTCACCCTCCCGCTCGGCGGCGGCTCGTACATCGACGACGGCGGCGCCTCCGCGAACGCGGCCCTGGCCGCGGCCGGCGGGTCGACGGCCCCACGGACGCTCGACGAGCCGTCACCGTCCGGCGGCCGGTGGGACCTGGAGAACGCACCCCGGCTCGACCGGGCGGCTCCGAAGGGCCTGCCCGAGGGACAGGCGGAGCGCCAGCGGGCCGGTGACGTCACGTCGAGCTTCTTCGTGTGGTCCAAGCCGGTCAAGGACGACGTGCGCGTCACCGGCACCCCGCGGATCTCCCTGACCGCGAAGGGCGAGGGCAACGTCATGCTCAAGCTGTACGACGTCGCCCCCGACGGCACCGCCGTCATGTTCGACGAGCAGGTCTCCCTGCTGGAGTCGGGCCGACTCTCCGTCGACCTGAAGTCGGCCGACTGGACCCTCGCGGCCGGGCACGTGCTGGCCGTCGAGATCGGCTCCATCCAGACCGGCTCGTGGCGCGACACGCCCTCCGGCGAGACGATCCGGGTCAAGGGCGCGCAGCTGAAGCTGGCGCTGGACGACCCGGCCGACGACGTCGCCACCCACGGGGACCGTTCGCCGTACCTGGACACCTACCTGCGCCAGTACACGGTGGACCTGCCGGCGGGCCCGCCGACGTTCACGGTGCCCTCCGGCCGCCGCCTCTGACACCCCCCGGACACGGGTGGCCGCAACCGGACGCACGGGTCACAACCGGCCCGTGCGTCCGGGCTCCCCCACGCGTCGGCCCGGCGCGACGCCGGGTCCGGGCCGCTCAGCGCGTCCGGGCCGCTCAGCGCGTCCGGCCACCTCGCACGTCTGCTCTTCCTGCCCCTGCTCGCCGGAACGGCCGACCGCTACGCCTGGCGGCCCACCCTGGTGACGCCCGCCCTGGCGGCGCTCGCGGTGGGCCGCGCTGGTGTGGCTGCTGCTGCGCGACCACCCCGCCGACGCCGGTGTGGCACCGTACGGGGCGGCGGACTCCGTACCCCGGCCCGCTCCTGTCGCCGGGGCGGCGCCGGACGGTGACGGTCCTCCGACCACGGCATGCGCGCCACCGTGGCCGCGTCGCTGCTGTCCCTGATCGGTGTCTGCCCGGCGCTGGGCGCGGGCGCCTCCGGCCGGCTCACCGACCGCTTCGACCCGCGCCGGCTGCTCTGCCTGTACTTCGCCGTCCGCGCGCCCACCCTCCTGGCCCTGCCCATGGCCCTGTCGCGCCGGCCGGGCCGACACCACCCACCAGCTGGGCGCCGGCACGGCCCTGCCGGCCCTGGTCGCGGCCCCGGGCCGGGGCGCGCGGCACACCACCCCGTAGAGTCGGCCCCTCCCCGACGCCCACGAACGGACCGGAACGCTCATGCGGGTACTGCTGCTCGGCGGCACCACGGAGGCCCGTCGGCTGGCCGAGCTGCTGCACGGCACGCCCGGCCTGACGCTGACCAGTTCCCTCGCCGGCCGGGTGTCGGGCCCCCGGCTGCCCCCGGGCGAGGTCCGCGTCGGCGGCTTCGGCGGGACCGAGGGCCTGACCGCGTGGCTGCGCGAGCACCGGGTGGACGCGCTCGTCGACGCCACCCACCCCTTCGCCGGCACGATCAGCGCCCACGCCGCGCGGGCGGCCGCGACGGCCCGGGTCCCCCTGCTCGCGCTGCGCCGCCCCGGCTGGACCCCCGTCGAGGGCGACCGCTGGCACGAGGCCGCGTCCCTGGAGGAAGCGGCCGGGCTGCTGCCCGTGCTCGGCCGGCGCGTCTTCCTGACGACCGGACGCCTGGGCCTGGCCGCCTTCGCCGGCCTGGACGACCTGTGGTTCCTCGTGCGGTCCGTCGACCGGCCCGAACCCCCGCACCCGGCCCGCATGGAGGTGCTGCTCGACCGCGGCCCCTTCACCCTCGACGGGGAACGCGCACTGCTGCGCCGCCACCGCGTCGACGTCGTCGTGACCAAGGACAGCGGGGGTGCGGCCACCGCACCGAAGCTGACGGCCGCGCGCGAGGCCGGGCTGCCGGTGGTCGTGGTCCGCAGGCCGCCCGCCCCCGAGGGCGTCCCGGTCGCGGCCGGCCCGGAGGAGGCGGCCCGGTGGATCAGCGAGCGTCTCGGCCGCTGACCGCGCGCGAACCGCCGCTCACTCCACCTCGCTCGCGAGGGCGTTGACCGCCGCGGCGGCGATGGCGCTGCCCCCGCGCCGGCCGCGCACGACGAGGTGCTCCAGCCCGGACGGGTGCGCGGCGAGGGCGTCCTTGGACTCGGCGGCACCCACGAAGCCGACCGGCGCACCGATGACGGCGGCGGGCCGGGGCGCACCCTCGTCGATCATCTCCAGCAGTCGGAAGAGGGCGGTGGGCGCGTTGCCGACGGCGACCACGGCCCCCTCCAGCCGGTCCCGCCACAGCTCCAGCGCGGCGGCGCTGCGCGTGGTGCCCAGCTGCGCGGCCAGCTCCGGGACGGACGGGTCGGAGAGCGTGCACAGCACGTCGTTGCCGGCGGGCAGCCGCTTGCGGGTCACGCCGCTGGCCACCATCTGCACGTCGCACAGGACCGGCGCCCCCGCCCGCAGGGCCTCGCGGGCGCGGGCCACCACGCCCGGGCTGTAGGACAGGTCGCGTACGAGGTCGACCATGCCGCAGGCGTGGATCATGCGGACCGCGACCTGGCCGACGTCGGCGGGCAGGCCCGCGAGGTCCGCCTCCGCGCGGATGGTGGCGAAGGAGCGGCGGTAGATGGCCGCGCCGTCCTTCTCGTAGTCGTACGTGCTCACGGTGGTCTGCTCGCTGTTCTCGGTCGTCGTTCGGCGGGGTGGCCCGGGGAGTGATCCGGCAGTGCGGTTCGGGCGGCCGCGGACCCGACCGCGAGCATATCTACGCTCGTACCCGGCCGTACGTACCGCCCCATCGACGACAGGAGACCGGATGACCGACAGCCAGGAACCCGTCCTGCTGCACACCGCCGGGCGCGCCGCCCACATCACCCTCAACCGCCCCAGGGCCCTCAACGCCCTCAACCACACGATGGTCCGCCGCATCGACGCGGCGCTCGCCGCCTGGGCGGACGACCCGGCCGTCGAGACCGTCGTGCTCACCGGCGCGGGGGAGCGCGGACTGTGCGCGGGTGGCGACATCCGTGCCGTCCACGACGACGCCCGGGACGGCGACGGCACCGCCTCGGCCGCGTTCTGGTACGACGAGTACCGCCTCAACGCCCGCATCGCCCGCTACCCCAAGCCGTACGTCGCCGTCATGGACGGCATCGTGATGGGCGGTGGCGTGGGCCTCTCCGCGCACGGCGGCGTGCGGGTGGTCACCGAGCGCTCGCGGATCGCCATGCCCGAGACCGGGATCGGCTTCGTCCCGGACGTCGGCGGCACCCACCTGCTCACCCGCACCCCCGGCGAACTGGGCACCCACCTGGCCCTCACCGGCGCGACCGCCGGTGGGGCCGACGCCCTGCTGTGCGGGCTCGCCGACCACTTCGTGCCGTCCGCGGCGCTCCCGCGCCTCGTCGCCGACCTCGCCTCACTCCCCGTACGGGAGGCCCTCGCCCGCCATGCCGAACCGGTGCCCCCGGCGGCGGAACTGGCCGGGCACCGGGAGTGGATCGACTCGTGCTACGCCGCCGGCACGGTCGAGGAGATCGTGCGGCGGCTGTCCGCCCACGGGGACCCGGCCGCGAAGGAGGCCGCCGAAACCCTGCTCACCAGATCGCCCACCGCGCTCAAGGTCACCCTGGCCGCCCTGCGCCGCGCCCGCCGCCTCGGCTCGCTGGAGCGGGTCCTGGAACAGGAGTACCGCGTCTCGTGCGCGGCCCTGACCGGCCACGACCTGGTGGAGGGTGTCCGCGCCCGGATCGTCGACAAGGACCGCGCCCCGCGCTGGTCACCAGCCACCCTCGGCGAGGTGACCGACGCCGACGTCGAGCGTTTCTTCGCCCCGCTCGGCGCGCGGGAGCTACGGTTCACCGGCGGCCGGTGACGGGGGAGCGGCGGGCGGAGTGAGCGCGGGCGGCCCGGCCAGGGCCGCCAGTTCGTCGGGGGTGCGCGGACCGGGCGCCGTACCGGGCAGCAGACCTCGCGCGCGCAGCAGCCGGGCGGCCGCGACCCCCCACGGCAGCCGCAGCCCGGCCTGCCGGAGGAGATCGGTGCGGGCCAGCACGTCCGCCGCGGGTCCGGTGAGCGCTCCCGCGGGGGTGAGCAGCGCCGCGTCGTCGGCCCAGCGCAGTGCGAGGTCGACGTCGTGCGTGGCCATCACCACCGTGGTGCCGCCCGCGCGCAGCCCGTCGAGGGTGGTGAGCAGCCGCTCCTGGCCGTCCGGGTCGAGCCCGGCGGTCGGCTCGTCGAGGATCAGCACGCGGGGCCGCATCGCGACGGCACCGGCGATCGCGGTCCGCTTGCGCTGGCCGTGGGAGAGCAGGTGGGTGGGGCGGTCGGCCAGCGCGGTGATGTCCAGCGCGGCGAGCGCCTCGTCGACGCGGGAGCGCACCTCCGCGCCGGACAGGCCGAGGTTCAGCGGCCCGAACGACACGTCCTGCGCGACGGAGGCCGCGAACAGCTGGTCGTCGGGGTCCTGCACCACGAGCTGTACCGCCGTGCGCAGCCGGGTCAGGCCCCGGCGGCCGTACGTCACCGGACGGCCCCCGGCCGTCAGCCGGCCGGTGCGCGGCCGCAGTCCGCCGCTGAGCAGCCGCATCAGTGTGGTCTTGCCGCTGCCGTTGCGGCCGAGGAGGGCGAGGGCCCGTCCCTCGCGCACCGCGAAGTCGAGGCCGTCGAGGACCGTGGGGCCGTCCTCGTACGCGAAGGACACGCCCTCCAGGGCGACCAGGGGGACGTCGCTCATGTCAGCGGCCTCTCCAGTACGAGGGTGAGCGCGGCCACCGCCGCGAGCAGGGCGGCGCTCGCCGCCGTGAAGCGGACCGAGACGCGGGCCTCGGGCACCAGCACGCACAGGGTGCCGTCGTAGCCGCGGCCGGCCAGCCCGGCCTGCAGCCTGGCCGCCCGGTCGAAGGCCCGGACGAACGCGGTGGCGCCGAGTCCGGACAGGGAACGCCACCGGGCGGCCCGGGAGGTGTGCCCGAGCCGCGCGGCCTGCGCCTGGCGGATCCGCCGCAGGGAGTCGAGCAGCAGGAAGCTCATGCGGTACGTCACCAGGGCGACGTCGACGACGGGCGCGGGCACCCCGGCCCGCACCAGCCGCGGCAGCAGGTCGGACATCGGTGTGGTGAAGGCGAACAGCAGCACACCGAGGGAGGCGGCCGAGGCGCGGAGCAGCAGTTCCCCGGCGCGCTGCGGCCCGCCGTCGGCCGGAGCGATCAAGCCGCCCGGACCGCCGACCTCGACGAGCAGGGTGAGCGCGCCCGTCACGCAGAAGCCCAGCGGCACCCGGTAGGCGCGCCACAGCCTGCGGGCGGGCACGCCGGCCGGCCCGAGCAGCACGGCGAGCGCCGTCAGCAGGACCAGGGCGGCGCCCGGCCACGGCGGCAGCAGACTCGCGAGCACCGTCAGGCCGAGCCCGAGCACGGCCTTGTCCACGGGGTGGCGGCGG
>NZ_JAVRHI010000040.1:0-12612 GCF_034105845.1 Streptomyces sp. CRN 30
GTGGGGGGCCGTCCCCGCCGGGGGACGGCCACCCTCGTCCGTAGTGCCCGCGTCATTCCCCGGTGAACGGAACGACCGCGCGGACCCGCTTGCCGACCGGGACGCGCTCGACGACCAGCTCCGACGTCAGGGCGTGCACGATCTCCAGACCGTGCCGGCCGATGCGCTCGGGGTCGCGCGGGAAGCGCTTGGGCACGGCGCCGCTGCTGTCGTAGACGGAGACCGTCACCGAGGCGTCCGTGCCCTCCAGCTCCAGGATGTACGGGCCCTTGCTGTGCCGGTCGGCGTTGGTGACCAGCTCGCTCACGACGAGCAGGACGGCGCCGTCGGCACGGCCGCCGACCGACGCGCACCACTCGGTGCGGAGCTGCTGGAGGAAGAGCGACGCGAAGGAGCGCGCCTCGGCGATGCATCCCGGCTCGCCGGTGTAGTGCGCCGCCCGCCGTAGCGGTTCCACGGGCACGTCGAAACCAGTCGGTATCACTGCCCCGTCCAGGTGGTCGATCATGCGTGTCTCTCTCGGAAGCCGGGCTGGCCGGAGTGGCCGACGCTGCTGCACCAGTCCTCGTACCCCGGCATCGGCCGTGCAGTCCCCCCATTCCGCACTGCGGGAATTGTCACAGCCGCCACGGGGCACACGGCAGGTGTCCGCGCGGGGAGCCGGCGAGGGTGGAAGGGCGTGCGATGAACGAGCTGATGGCCGCGCGGAGTCTGTCGACCCGGCCGGTGGTCACCCTCGGCGGTGACGCGGTGGCCCAGGTCAAGGACACCGTCTTCGACGCGGAGGCCGGGCGGATCACGGGGTTCACGCTGAACGGCCGGGGTCTGCTGTCGGGACCGCTGCGGCAGAGCCTGCCCTGGACCGCGGTGCACGCGCTGGGCCACGACGCGGTGATGATCCGCGACCGGCGGGAGCTGGCGGAGACCACCGCCGCCGAGGCGCGCCGGGCGGCCGTGCGGGGCCGGGTGGTCGGGGCGCGGCTGCTGACGGAGACGGGCACGGAGGTCGGCACGGTCCTCGACGTGGTGGTGGAGGGCGGCGGCAGCGGCCGGGTCGTCGGCTTCCGGGTGGCGGCGAGCAGAGAGTTCGCGGCCGGGCCCAAGCGCCGGCGGCGCCGGGTGTGGGTCCCGCGCGGCGAGACGGTCGCGGTGTCCGGCCGGGCCCTGGTCCTGCCTGCGGCCACCGTGCGGTACGCCGCCGAGAGCCTCGACGGTCCCGACGGCCTCGCCGCCCTGGCCCGGCGGGTCCCCGCGCGCCGGAAGGACCCCCTGCCATGACGCTGTTCTCCGAGATACGCGGCCTGACCGTGGTCACCGAGACCGACGCCGCCGAGCTGGGGGTGGTGGCGTCCCTGGCCGTCGACCCCGTCTCGGGCACCGTGACGCACCTGCGGGTCCGCGGCCGGCGTCCGCGCGGGGAGACGGTGCTGCCCCTCGGCGCGCTGCGCGCGATCGGCCCGGACGGCGTCCTGGTCCGGCCGGCCGCCGCCGACGGCCCGCCGCCGCCCGCGCACGACCCGGTGGACAGCCGGGTGCTGACCGACACGGGCGACGACCGCGGCACGGTCCACGACATCGCCTTCGACCCGGACACCGGCCGCGTGCGAAAGGTGATCACGCCCCGCGGCGACATACCGGGCGAACGGCTGATGGGACTGGGTGCCTACGCGCTGGTGGTGCGGGCCTGACACCCACCACGCCGGCCCGCCACGCCGGCGACGCGGTCCCGCCGGGCCCCGTGCGCCCGTGCGCCCGGCCCGACGGGCGCCGGACCGGGCGGTCTGCCTAGCGTGGCGGTGTGAGTGCGCGAAGCGGCTTCCGGCCCGTCGTCTCCTCCACCGGCTGGCTCCGGGCTCTCGGCACGGTGCTCGCCGGGCTGCTCGCGATGGGTGCGGTCGCGGCGCTCGGGCTGTGGGCGGCCGGGGGTGCGGAGCTGCCCGACGGTGCGTTCCCCCGGGTCGTCGCGGCACTCGTCGTGACCGCCGTGGGCGGCGCGGTGGAGCTGTCGGGGGACGCCGGTGGCCTCGCCGACACGGACGCCGAGCTCACCGCGATGCCGCTGTCGGTCACCCTGACCGGCGCGTCGGTGCTCGCCGCGGGCTTCCTGCGGCCGCTGCGCGGCCGGGCGGCGCCGGGTGCCGTGACGGCCGGCTGGGCGGGGCGGATCGCCGTGCTGTGGCTGCTCGCCCTGCTGGGTCTGGCGTTCGCCGCGCGGCGGACGTTCGAGGTGCCCCTCGGGGAGGGGCTGCTCGACGACCTCGGTGACCTGTTCGGGATCTCCCCCACCGTGGGCTTCACCACCGACGTACCGCTGACCGTGCTGTTCGGCGTGGTGTGGCTGGCGGGGGTGCTGCTGCTCGCCCTGCTGGTCTCGCGCGGGACGCCGCCGCCGGGTCCGCTCGCGCGGCTGGGGGCGGCGGTGCGGCCGGGTGTGTACGCGATGGTCGCGCTGCTCCTGGCCTGCGTGGCCGTCGGTGTCGTCGGCGCGCTGGTCGTCGCGGCGACCCGGGGGCGGCCGGCGGAGACCTTCGCGGTGCTACTGCTTGGGCTGCCCAACCTGGTGTGGCCGGCGCTGACCGTCGGCATGGGCTCTTCCTGGGAGGGGCGGGCTCAGGGGCCGCTCGGGCTGCCGGTGCCGCGGGTCCTCGACGAGGTGCTGCGCACGCCCGGCCTCTCCACGGTCGACCTGGGGACGCTCACCGACCACGACGGCCGGGCGTGGTGGCTGCTGGTCGCCGCCGCCGTGCTGGTGCCGGCCGCCGGGTGGGTGCTGGCCGCGCTCTCCCCGGCCGGGACGCCCGCCTGGCGCTGTGCCGTGCGGACGGCGGTCGCGCTGGTGCCGACCGTGCTGGCGATCTGCCTGGTCGGTCGGGTGTCCGCCCGGTACGGCCTGTCGGTGCCGGTCATCGGGGACCTGGGCGGCGGCCTGTCCGGGGAACTGTTCCTGCGGCCGCGGCCGTGGATCTCGCTCGGCCTCGCGGCGGGATGGGGGCTGGCCGCCGGGTTCCTCGGCGCACTGCTCGCGCGCCTCGGAGCCCGGCGTGCGGGGAGCGTCAGCCCAGCGCCGCCTCGAACGCCCCGGCCTCGTAGGAACCGCCCTTCTGGTGGGTGATCACCGCCAGCCGGTTGGCCGCGTTGATCATCGCGACCAGGCAGACCAGTACGGCGGTCTGGTCGTCGTCGTAGTGCTTGCGCACCTGCTCCCATGTCTCGTCCGAGACGCCGGGGTGAGCGTCGGCGAGCCGGGTGCCCTCCTCGGCGAGGGCCAGTGCGGCCCGCTCGGCCTCGGTGAAGACGGTGGTCTCGCGCCAGACGGCGACCAGGTTCAGGCGCACCGCGCTCTCCCCGGCGGCCGCGGCCTCCTTGGTGTGCATGTCGACGCAGTGGCCGCAGCCGTTGATCTGGCTGGCGCGCAGGGAGACCAGTTCCTGCGTGGACCGGGGCAGCGACGACTGGTGGAGCAGTACGGCCGCTCCGGCGAACCGCTTGGCGAACCGGCCGGCGACCGGGTTGGTGAACAGGTCGAATCGGGCTTCCATGGCGTCGTCCTCACTCGTGTCCGTGCGTGTCCGTGCGTCGGATGCCCAAGAGACGCCGCCGCCCCGTTCCCTGTGACACCGGCGAAATGTGACGTGGACCACGGTCGCGGTGTGTCACAGCGGGGCACCGGCCGGCGTCTCGTGTACGTGACGACAGAATCCGACGACCACGCGACCGAGACCTTCGTCGCCCATCGCAACCTGCTGTTCACCGTGGCCTACGAGCTGCTCGGCTCGGCCGCCGACGCGGAGGACGTCCTCCAGGAGACCTGGCTGCGCTGGGTGGGCGTCGACCTGGACACGGTGCGCGACCGGCGCGCGTACCTGGTGCGCATCACCACCCGCCAGGCCCTCAGCCGGCTGCGCGCCCTGGGCCGCCGCAAGGAGTCCTACGTCGGCTCCTGGCTGCCCGAGCCGCTGCTGACCACCCCGGACGTGGCCGACGACGTCGAACTCGCCGACAGCGTCTCGATGGCCATGCTGATGGTGCTGGAGACCCTCGCGCCCACCGAGCGGGCGGTGTTCGTACTGCGCGAGGTGTTCGACCTCGGCTACGACGAGATCGCCGAGGCCGTCGGCAAGAGCCCCGCGGCCGTCCGGCAGATCGCGCACCGGGCCCGCGCCCACGTGGCGGCGCGCCGGCCACGCGGGGCCGTCTCCCCCACCGACACCCGGGACGCGCTCGACGCCTTCCACCGGGCGGTCGAGACGGGCGACCTGCAGTCCCTGTTCGACATCCTGGCGCCCGACGTCGTCCTGCTCGGTGACGGCGGTGGCGTGAAACAGGCGATCCTGCGCCCCGTCACGGGGGCGGACAAGGTGGCGCGGCTCCTGGTGGCCGGGCTGGCCCGGGTCTCCGACGCGACGCTGCGCCCCGCCGAGGTCAACGGCCACCCGGCGCTGGTGCTGCGGGTCGACGGCGAGCTGGACAGCGTGGTGGGGGTGCGCTTCGACGACGGGCTCATCACCGGCCTGTACGCCGTGCGCAACCCCGAGAAGCTGTCGCACATGGAGCGCGCGACGGCGCTGCGCCGCTGACCGCCGGGGCGGGGGAGGCGGACCGGCTCAGGCGACGGGGACGACCAGCGCCGCGCCGGTCCGCTGCATCCGCAGGGCGTCCACGGACTCGGCGAGCAGTTCGTACTCGGTGGTCTCGTCGCTGGTGGCGATGCGGACCAGCCGCCCGGCGGCCAGCTGGTCGCCGACGAGTTCCTGCTGGACGACGTCGGCGCACCAGTCGCGCAGCACCGCGGGGACGTCGGGGGCGTCGTCGGCGACCGGGGTCAGGGCGCCGCGCGGCAGATGCGGGCGTTCGGGCTGCGGGTCGAGCCGTTCGGCGATCCAGGCGGCACGGTCGCGCAGCCACCACAGGGCGAGGGCGAGGGTGGGGGCCCGGTAGGTCCCGAGGGGGACTCCGATCCGGCGGCCGTCACAGACCCCGTACGCGGTGACATGGCACAGGAACTCGTCGTGCACGTCTCCCCTCCCCCGTCGCATAGCTCGTCTGCCGGGCCCGTCGTCGTCCGTGCGGCTCGTGTGCTGTGCGTGAGGACGCTGTCGCGGGTGGTGATGCGTCCTACGAGTTGAGTATGTTCACTGCTGAACCACTGTCACCATGCCTTTCTAGCCAGTCTCTTGGCATATTCACAGGTTTGGTTGGCCGAAAAGCCGCGAAAGGCGGGGCCGTGGTCCCGGCCCCGCCTTCGACTGCCCGTGCTGACGGGCTCTACTGCTTGACGATCTCGTCGATCCGGGCCAGCTCGGCGTCGTCGAACTCCAGGTTGCGGACGGCCGCGACGCTGTCCTCCAGCTGACCGGGGCTGCTCGCGCCGACCAGCGCGGAGGTCACCCGGCCGCCGCGCAGCACCCAGGCCAGCGCCATCTGCGCCAGGGACTGGCCGCGGTCCTGGGCGATGCCGTGCAGGGCGCGGAGCTTGGCCACCAGGTCCTCGGTGACCGCGTCGGAGTTGAGGAAGGGGCTGTCGCTCGCGGCTCGCGAGCCCTCCGGGATGCCGTCGAGGTAGCGGCCGGTCAGCAGGCCCTGCTCCAGCGGGGAGTAGGCGATGGAGCCGACCTCAAGCTCGTCGAGTGCGTCCAGCAGGCCCCCGTCCTCGGGGCGCCGGTCCAGCATCGAGTACCGGGGCTGGTGGATGAGGAGCGGGGTGCCGAGGCCGGCCAGGATGCGCGCGGCCTCCCGGGTCTGCTCCGCCGAGTAGTTGGAGACACCGACGTAGAGGGCCTTGCCCTGCTGGACCGCCGTGTGCAGCGCGCCCATCGTCTCCTCCAGCGGAGTCTCCGGGTCGGGGCGGTGCGAGTAGAAGACGTCGACGTACTCCAGGCCCATCCGCTCCAGGCTCTGGTCGAGGGAGGACAGCAGGTACTTGCGCGAACCCCATTCGCCGTACGGGCCCGGCCACATCAGGTAGCCGGCCTTGGTGGAGATCACCAGTTCGTCGCGGTACGGCGCGAAGTCGGCCTTCAGCGCCTCGCCGAGGGCGGACTCGGCGGCGCCGGGCGGCGGGCCGTAGTTGTTGGCGAGGTCGAAGTGGGTGACGCCGAGGTCGAAGGCGCGGCGCAGGATGGCGCGCTGGGTCTCCACGGGGCGGTCCGGGCCGAAGTTGTGCCACAGGCCGAGCGAGAGCGCGGGGAGCTTCAGTCCGCTGCGTCCGGTGCGCCGGTAGAAGGACGGGTCCGCGTAGCGGTCGGGGTGTGCGGTGTACAACGCGTCTCCAGAGGGGTTGGTACAGGGTGGTCCCGGATGCGGAGGGGCCGTCCCCTACTCTGGCGCGGTCCCCGGCAAGCGGTCCAACAGGAGAATCCGATGGGATTCAGCGACTAGGCTTCTCAGTCGTGGAACTGCGCCATCTCCAGCACTTCGTCGCGGTCGCCGAGGACCAGCACTTCACCCGGGCGGCCGAACGGCTCGTCGTCTCCCAGTCCGGCCTGTCCGCGTCCATCCGGGCGCTGGAGCGGGAGCTGCGGGCGCCGCTGTTCGTGCGGACCACGCGCCGGGTGACGCTGACGGAGGCCGGGCGGGCGCTGCTCGGCGAGGCCGAGCGCATCCTGGCGCAGGTCCGCGCGGCCCACGAGGCGGTCGCCGCGGTCCAGGGGGTGCTGCGCGGCACGCTGTCGCTGGGCTCCGAGCAGTGTGTCGCCGGGGTGCCGGTGGCCCAGCTGCTGGCCGCGTTCCGCCGTCTCCACCCGGACGTGGAGATCCGGATGCGGCAGGCCGGTTCGGGCGAGCTGGCGGAGGAGGTCGCGGCGGGCCGGCTGGACCTGGCCTTCGCCTACCGCGTCCAGCCGGACGGCGACCGGCTGCGCTCGGTGCCGCTGTCCAGCGAGCCGATGACCGTGCTGTGCCACCCCGGCCACCGCCTCGCCGGGCACGGCGCGCTGCTGGCCCCCCGCGACCTGGCCGACGAGGTGTTCGTCGACTTCCACCCCGACTGGGGGCCGCGCCGCGTCACCGACACGGCCTTCGCCGCGGCGGGCGTACGGCGCACCGTCGCCCTGGAGGTCCAGGACGTGCACGGGCTGCTCGACCTGGTCGACGAGAACCTCGGCGTCGCCGTCGTCCCCCGGCACTTCCGGCACAAGCGGGCCTCCCTCACCTCGCTGCCGCTGGCGGAGACGGACCACGTGGAGTACGAGACGGTCGCCCTGCTGCCGCCCCCGCAGGCCGCCAGTCCGGCGGCCCGTGCCCTGATGGCGCTGCTGGACACCGCGGGCGCGCTCGGACAGCCGGGGAGCGCGCGAGGCGGAACGCCGCGCGGAACGGGGAGCGCGTGACAGACGCGTGCGCCATGGTGGACGTATGCATGCGAAGGACGTACTCATCGAGGCCTACGGCCGTATCCAAGAAGAGGTCCACTCCGCCGTCGACGGTCTCGGCGCCGACCTGCTGGCCGCCCGGCCCGCGCCCGACGCCAACTCCGTCGCCTGGCTCGTCTGGCATCTGACCCGGGTCCAGGACGACCACGTCGCGGACGCGTTCGGCCTGGACCAGGTGTGGCGGGGCCAGGGCTGGGAGAAGCGCTTCGGCCTCGACCTGCCCGCCGGCGACACCGGCTACGGCCACGGTCCCGCCCAGGTCGCGAAGGTGCGGGTCGACTCGGCCGACCTGCTGACCGGCTACTACGACGCCGTGCACGAGCAGACGCTCGGGGCGCTGCGCTCCCTGTCCGCCGCGGACCTGGAGCGCGTCGTCGACGACAACTGGGACCCGCCGGTCACCCTGGCCGCCCGGCTGGTCAGCGTCCTCGCCGACGACCTCCAGCACGTCGGCCAGGCCGCCTACGCGCGCGGGCTCCTTCGGAGCACCGAGGATCAGGGCACCGAGGATCAGAGCACCGAGGCGTAGCCCGGCAGGACGACCTCCTCGATCAGGGCGTTGCGCTCGTCGAACGGGACGAAGGCGCTCTTCAGCGCGTTCACCGTGACCGTGCGCAGGTCCATGGCCGTCCAGCCCGCCTGCTCCACCAGCAGCGACATCTCCCGGGTCATCGTCGTGCCCGAGACGAGGCGGTTGTCGGTGTTGAGGGTGACGCGGAAGCCGAGGTCCTTCAGCGCGGTGATCGGGTGGTCCGCTATCGAGGTCGCCGCGCCGGTCTGGAGGTTGGAGGTCGGGCACATCTCCAGGGCGATCCGGCGGTCGCGCACCCAGCCCGCGAGGCGGCCGAGCTTCCCGGCGGCGAGGTCGGGGATGTCCTCGGTGATGCGCACGCCGTGCCCGATCCGCTGGGCGCCGCACACCTGGACCGCCTGGTGGATGCTGGGCAGGCCGTACGCCTCCCCGGCGTGGATGGTGAACGGCACGTTCTCGTTCCGCAGGTGTGCGAAGGCGGCGAGGTGGTCGGCGGCCGGGAAGCCGTCCTCGGCACCGGCGATGTCGAAACCGACGACGCCCGAGTCCCGGTAGGCGACCGCGAGGTCGGCGGCCTCCCGGACCCGGTCGAACATCCGCATCCCGCAGAGCAGGGTGCCGACCCGGACGGGCGTACCGGCCGCCGCCGCCTTGGCCATGCCCGCCGCCAGGCCCTCCTGGACGGTCTCCACCACCTCGGGCAGGGTCAGTCCGCCCTTCAGCATCAGCTCGGGGGCGTAGCGCACCTCGGCGTAGACCACGCCGTCGGCGGCGAGGTCGAGGACGTACTCCTCGGCGGTGCGCAGCAGGCCCTCACGGGTCTGCAGGACCGCGAGGGTGTGCTCGAAGGTGGCTATGTAGCGCACCAGGTCACCGGAGTTGGCGGCCTCGTAGAACCAGGCGGCCAGCGCGTCGGGACCGGTGGCGGGCAGGGTGTGCCCGGCCTCCCGGGCCAGCTCCACGACGGTGGCGGGGCGCAGGCCGCCGTCTAGGTGGTCGTGGAGGACGGCCTTGGGGAGGCGGCGGATCGTGTCGGTGTCGAGCGTGGTCATGCGTGCGTGTCCTCGGTGTGCTCGGTGGGGGGTGCGGGCTGGAGCAGGTCCCAGCGGTTGCCGTACAGGTCCTGGAAGACCGCGACCGTGCCGTACGGCTCGTGCCGCGGCTCCTCCAGGAAGGTCACGCCCGCGGCCGTCATCCGGGCGTGGTCGCGGGCGAAGTCGTCGGTGTGCAGGAAGAAGCCGACCCGGCCCCCGGTCTGGTCGCCGATCCGGTCGCGCTGCGGGCCGTCCTTGGCGCGGGCCAGCAGCAGCGCGGTGGCGGCGCCGGGCGCGCCGGGTTCGACGACGACCCAGCGGGAGCCGTCGGGCCGGGGCGCGTCCTCGGCGACCCGGAAGCCGAGGGCCTCGGTGTAGAAGCGGATCGCCTCGTCGTAGTCGCCGACGACGAGGGTGACCAGGGCGACGCGTCTCATCTGCGCCTTTCGGTCGGAGGGGCCGGTGGTGGCCGGTGGTTGACGGAAGAGGTTATACGTAAAACCTCTTCTCGTACAACGTCAGTCCCGGTGCTCGTCCCCGCGCCTGCCCGCGTCCAGCCGGGCCAGTTCGTCGTCGGTGAGGCGCAGCGCGCCCGCGGCGACGTTCTCCACGAGGTGGGCGGGGTTCCCGGTGCCGGGAATGACCAGGACGTGCGGCCCCTGGTGCAGGGTCCAGGCGATCCGGACCTGCGCGGGGCTCGCGCCGTGCGCCGCCGCGACCGCGAGCAGTTCGCCGTCGGGGGCGTCGGCGCCCGCCGGTCCCGTCTCGCCGGCGATGGCGTAGAAGGGCACGAAGGCGATGTCCCGCTCGCCGCAGATCCGCAGCAGTTCGTCGGTGGCGGGGTCGTGGAAGCCGAGTCCGTAGCGGTTCTGGACGCTGACCACGGGGGCGATGGCCTCGGCCTCGGCGAGGTGGCGGGGTTCGACGCCGGAGAGGCCGAGATGGCGGATCAGGCCGGCGTCGCGCAGTTCCGCGAGGGCGCCGAAGTGCTCGGTGACCGAGTCCTGGCGCATGCGGCGCAGGTAGACGAGGTCGAGGTGGTCGCGGCCGAGCTGGCGCAGGTTCTCCTCGACGTGGCCGCGCAGGTCCTCGGGGCGCGCGGAGGTGCCCCACTCGCCGGACCAGTCGCGGAACGGGCCGACCTTGGTGGCGATCACCAGGTCGTCGGCGTACGGCGCCAGCGCGCCGGCGATCAGTTCGTTGGCGGAGCGCAGGGAGGAGAAGTAGAAGGCGGCCGTGTCGATGTGGTTGACGCCCAGCTCGACGGCGCGGCGCAGCACGGCGAGCGAGCGTTCGCGGTCGCTCGCCGTGCCGAGGTGGAACGCGGCACTGCCGGTCAGCCGCATCGCGCCGAGGCCGACGCGGCGGACAGGCAGATCACCGAGGAGCCGGGTGCCGGAGGTGTGCGCGGTGATCGTTTCGGAGGTCATGGCGGAGCGTCGCACACACGCTCGACCCGGCGGTCCGGGTCCGGGTCAGCAGTAGAGGTTGCCGCCCGGGTCGACACCCAGGATGGACGCGAACCGCTGATAGGTCGTCACCCGGCTCTGCACCTGGGCGGCGTTCTTGCCGTCGCACTCCAGGGAACCGTTGATGGAGCGGATGGTCTGGCCGAACCCGGCGCTGTTGACCATGGCGTTGTGCGGGGTCATGGTGCCGGGCCCGGACTGGGTGTTCCAGTACCACAGGCCGGTCTTCCAGGCCACGGCCGCGTCGTTCTGCACCAGCCAGGGGTTGTTCAGCAGGTCGATGCCGAGGGCGTCGCCCGCGGCCTTGTAGTTGAAGTTCCAGCTGAGCTGGATCGGGCCGCGACCGTAGTAGGCGGACTGGCCCGCGGGGCAGCCGTACCACTGGCTCCAGTCGCAGTAGTGCGAGTAGTTGGCGGTGTTCTGCTCGACGATGTGGACCAGTCCGCCGGTCTCGTGGCTGACGTTGGCGAGGAAGGCGGCGGCCTCCTGCTTCTTGACGGTGTCGCTGCCGGTCTTGGCGAAGCCCGGGTAGGCGCCGAGCGCGGCGGTGAGGCCGCTGTAGGTGTAGAAGCCGTTCCGGCTCGGGAACATCTGGTTGAACTGGGCCTCGGAGACCACGAAGTTCCCGATGGGGGTGGAACCGTTGTCGCAGGCGTACGGCTCCCAGTACCAGGTGCTGATGACCGGGTCGTAGCCCGGGTTGTCGTGCTCGGCGATGTAGGCCTTGCCGTCGGTGTAGCGGACGATGTCGCCGGTCACGTAGGACTTGCCGGCCACCCAGCTCGGGTAGCTCGAACACGCGGCGGCGGACGCCTGGGTGGCCGGCATCAGCACCGGCACGGCGCCCGCGAGGGCGAGGACGGTCACGAGGGCGGAGAGACGACGTCTCGGCACGGACGACTCCTTAGCGGAGCACGGCCGGACTCCAGCCGGGCCGGCCGTGATGTGGGGGGTTGGTGAACACACTCAACAGCTTTGGTCTGTACCAGTCAAGGGTGTAGACCAGTCAACTCCGTTCGGGCGAGAGCCCGTTGCGGTGGTGCCGGCCGGACAGCCGCCCGGCCGCCCGGCCGTCCGGCTGTCCGGCTGTCCGCTCGTGAGAATGGGCCCATGACCACGACACCGCACCCGCTCGTCACCGCCGCCCGGCGCCTCGCCGACGACCTCCTCGTCCCGTCCGCCTCCCGCGTCGACCAGGAGGGCGTACCGGCCTCGCACCTCGCGGCGGTACGGCGGTCGGGGCTGCTCGGGGTGAGCGCGCCCGCGGAGTACGGCGGGGCCGGCGCCCCCGACGCCGTGGCCCGCGAGACCGCGGAGATCCTGGCCGGGGCGTGCTGCTCCACCTGGTTCGTGCAGACCCAGCACCACACCCCGGTACGGCTGCTCGCCGGGGCGGCGGCCGGGCTCCCGGTGCGGGAGCGCCTCCTGCCCGCGCTGGCCACCGGTGAGCTGCTGTCGGGTGTCGCCTACGCGCACGTGCGGTCCTGGCCCCGGGTGCCGGTGCGGGCCACCGCCGAGCGCGGCGGCTGGCGCTTCGACGGCACGGTGCCCTGGTACACGGGCTGGGGCCTGAACGACGTGATGCTGCTCGCGGGGGTCACGGAGGAAGCGGAGGTGGTGTTCGCGTTCACCGGCGCCCGTGAGCAGCCGGGGCTGCGGCCCTCGGAGCCGATGCGGCTGGCGGCGATGACGGCCGCGCGGACGGTCTCCCTGGAACTGGACGGCCTGTGGCTGCCCGGCGACTCGGTGGTGCTGCGCACACCCCGGCGGGAGTGGGCCTTGACCGACATCCCGCGCAGCACCGACACCTCACCGGCGGTGTTCGGGGTGGCGTCCGCCGCGCTGGACGTGCTGGCGGGTGTCCCCGACGCCGACTCCCGGGACACCGCGCTCGCGCTGCGCGCCCGCCTGGACGACCTGCGCCGGCGCGCCTACGCCCTCGCCGACCACCCCGCCGCCGAGGCGCACGTCGAGGAGCGGCTGGAGACGCGGACCCGCGCCTACGACCTGATGCGGGCCGCGACGACCGCGGCACTCGTGGCGGGCGGCGGCCGCGCGATGCCACTGACCGGCACGGCCCAGCGGCTGGCGCGGGAGGGCATGTTCCTGCTGGTCCAGGGCCAGACCACACCGGTACGGCGGGCGCACCTGGCGGCGCTGGGGGCGGGGGGATGACGAGGGCGCCGGGGGCGCGGGGCGGGCCCCCC
>NZ_JAVRHI010000041.1:0-14962 GCF_034105845.1 Streptomyces sp. CRN 30
CCGACCGGGCGGCCCTCGACGGCCGCCGTGCGCGTCGCCACCTCGGCGGCCCGGCGCAGCTGCCCGGAGTCCAGGCGGTGCGCGGCGACCGCCCGGGCGAGTTCCTCCGCGTCACCGGTCACGGCGCCGCCCGCCGCCCGCTCCAGGGCGTGCCGCCAGCGCGCCGCCTGCCGCTCGGGGGACGGCGCCGGCACGGTCACGACGACGGGGGTGTCGGCCGCCCACAGCGGGTCCCAGCCGACCGTGCCGTGCGTCAGCAGGGGAACTCCCCGTAGCGCCGCGCACAGCGTGCCCAGCGTGCGGGCCCGGTCGGCGGGTTCCGCGGGCAGTGCCTCCAGCGGGCCGAGGACCATCCCGGAGCCGGTGAGACGGGCCTCCAGCGCGGCGACCCGGGCGAGTTCCGGTACGTCCGCGGAGCGCCGGGCGAGCGCCACGGTGTCCAGGCCGAGCGGGCGCAGCCCGGCCGCGCGCAGGGCGGCGGCGGCCAGTCCCCCGGCGTCACCGCCCCGGGCGATCAGGTGGACGGGACCGGCGCCGGTCCCGGTCGCGGCGGCCGCCGTCCGGTGGACCTGAGCCGTGTCCGCGGTCGGGTCCTCCGGCACGTCACCGAGGACTCCGGCGAGCCGGGCGTCGGGCCGCGCGTTCCCCAGCAGGTGCCCGGTGACCCGGTCGGGCACGGTCAGAACGCGGGACAACGGGGGCCGTTCCGGCTCGGTGACCTCCAGCAGACCGCCCGCGACCAGCGGCGCTCCGGGAGCGAGCCGGAAACGGGCGGGGGACGCCCCGGCGAGTCCGCACAGTTCCAGGGCGAGTCCGACCGTGGGCCGGCGGCGCGTCAGGTCGTCGTTGAGGTAGCCGTAGAGGCGTTCGAACCGTGCGTCCAGGTCGGGTGCCACCGCGATCAGCAGCAGGTCCAGGTCCAGGGGGGTGAGGCCGCACCGTTCGGCGAGGCCGCCGAGGACGGAGCCGGCCGGTGGGTGCGAGGGCTCGTGGGCGGGTACGCCGAGGCCGCCCGGCTCGTCCAGGATGCGGGCCGCCGCCTCGGGCGTGAGGTACTGGCCCCGGTACGGGTCGTCGGGGTCGGGATCGGTGGCGCGGCGCACCGCGACGGCGTGCCGCACGCGTTCCTCGACCTCGCGCAGCCGTGTCCACAGGTGCTCCACGCCGGGCGACGGGGACCCGGCGCCGGTCCGGGCGGTGGTGCCGGTGGTGCCGGTTCGGGCTGTGTACGTCACGGCTGGCGGTCACCCCGGCGACGGCGTCGGGCGGGCGCGGACGGCCGTGCCCGCGGGCCGGCGAAACCGTCCGGACCCGGGTCGCCCACCTCCTCGTACCGCAGCCGGCGCCCCTGAACCGGCTCCCCGTCCTGCTGCCGCGCGGCGGAGCGCACCACCAGTCCCTCCGTCACCGGCGGCCCCGCGGCCCGGCTCACCCCGGCGAGCGGTGCCGTCACCCGTACGCCGAGCGACGCCTTCAGCTCACCGCCCAGCGCCGACCACACGTCGGAGGCGGACGGCCCGTCGGCTCCGGTGACGGTGGTCTCCAGGCCCACGGTCAGGCCGAGTTCGGCGAGCGTGCCCGTGAGCAGCCGCGCGGGCAGCACCTCGCCGGTCACCAGGGTGGTCAGCACCTGCGACAGCAGCCGGTGCTCGTCCTGCGGGCGGCTCGCCCACGCCGTGACCAGGTACGTCAGTGCGAACCAGCGGGGCGGGGTGCGCCGCGCCACCACGTGCCCGTCCGCGTCGTACACCTCCCCGGCGCCCCTGCCGCGCCGGGCGGCGGCCTCGCGGATGTCGTACAGGAAGGCGCAGACCGTGGGGCCGGTGCGGCGCGCCGCCCAGTCCCGGGTGGGGGCGTCGAGCACCACCTCGACGCCCGACGCCTGGAGACCGGACTCGCCGAGCAGCCGGCGCAGCGCCTCGTCGACCTCGTGGATCATCGGCGGATCACCTCGCCGGGCGGCTGCACGGTACCGCTGACCACCAGGAAGTCCGTCCGCACCGGGGAGAACCCGGCCCCCCTCGCGGTGATGACCCGCGGCCCGGTCCGGTCCTTGGCCAGGATGAGCAACTGGCCGGTGAACCGGCCGTCCGGCCCCGGCACGGTCGGCGCCGCCGCCGCGGTGATCCCCGGCCGCCACGTGAACCGCACCGGCACCCCCGGCGGGAAGTCCCGGCCGCGCACCGAGGTGACGAAGCCGGGCTTGCCGATGTCGGGAACCGCCTCGATGCGCGGCTGGAGGATGCGCAGCCGCTCCCGGGCGGTGTTGTCGCCCGGGTCCGCGTCCGTGCCGGTGGTGGTGAGGGTGCCGGTGACGTCGCCGGTCAGTGCCCTGTCCGGACTGAGGACGACCCGGACGACGGTGCTCGCGCCCGGCCGCAGGTCCGGCAGCGCGCAGTTCCAGGAGTCGTCGCAGCCCGCCGGTGGCCCGTTGTCCGGGATGTCCGCGGGCAGGCCGATGCGCAGCCGCAGCCCGGTGGCGAGCGCGTTGCGGCCGTTGCGCACGGTGTACGTCACCACGACGCGCCCGCCGACGTGACCGGGGTTCGGCTGGGCCGTGACCCGCACTCCGGGTCCGGCCTCGGGCGCCTCCGGCTCCGGGGGGACGGGGGGCGGTGCGGGCGCCGTGGGCGGTGCGGGGGCGGGCGGCGGTGGACTCGTGGGCGGCCCGGGGGCCGGCGGCGGGGACGTGGGCGGCGGCTCGGTGGTCGGCGTCGGCGTCGGGGTCGGAGTGGGTGAGGAGGGCGGGGCCTCGCGCACCGGCACCACGGTCCGGCCGGCGTTGTCACCGGGCTGCGGGTCCAGGACGGTGCCCGTGACCGACCAGTCCACCGGTGCGTCACCGGGGGTGAGACCGGTCAGGGTCACGTCCACCGGAACGGTGGCACCGGGCGGCACCACGCCGACGTCGCACACGAGGGAGGCGGCGTCGCACGTGCCCCCGGGCCAGGTGATCCCGGTGATCTGCACCCCGGGCGGCGGTACGACGGTCAGCCGGGTGCCGGGGGAGGCGGCGGGACCGTTGTTCACGACGTCGACCCGGACGGTGGCGGAGTCACCGACGACGACCTCGGGGGCGGTGCCGGGTGCCCGCACCGCGAGGTCCACGGACTGCTGGACGCCGGGCTCCTTCTGCCGGCCCGGGAGGTCGCCGGTGAGCGGGGTGATGTCGCCGGACGCGATGTCCAGGCGGCTCAGCTTCTCGGGGCTGCTGACCTCGGCGGTGACACGGGAGCTGAACACCAGGCCGGTGCCGTCGGCCGTCCAGGCCGCGTCGCGCGGCTGGAACGGGCCGGTCACCGAGGTGTCCGGCAACTGCCGCCGGCAGGCGTCGGGGACGTCGCGGGCGGCGGCGGGCAGCAGCACCCGGCAGCCGTCGTCCGTCAGGGAGGCCAGCAGGATGCCGTTGCCCGCGTCGGTCCGGCCGCCGCGGTTGAAGGCGACACCGAGCCCGTCCGGGGAGAACGCGGGACTGTCGTCGAGGACCTGGCAGCCGCTGTCCGGGCAGAGCGTGGCGCTCAGGTCCCGCTGCCGGCCGAGATCGTCCACGGGCACGGTCCAGACGTGCTTGTTGCCGCCGGTCCCGGAGGCCGTGTGGCTACGGGTGAAGGCCAGCGTGGTGCCGTCGGAGGACCAGGTGGGCTGGGCGTCCTGCCCCTGGAGCTCGCCGGCCGGCGGGACGACCTCACCGGTGATCGCGCCGGTGGCCACCTCTGCGACGAGGATGCGACTGGGACCCGCGGCCGCGCCGACGCCGCCCGGCGAGGTCCGGGTGAAGGCGAGGTGCCTGCCGTCGGGGGAGAAGGTGGGGTCGGTGTCCCAGTCCGTCGGTCCGCGTCCATCGAGCGGCAGGAGCTCCTCGTTCGAACCGTCGGCGTCCACCATGTGGATCTGCTGGATCCGGCTGTCGGCGGGGCCGGTGAACCGGGTGAACACGATCCGGCGGCCGTCGGGCGTGTAGTTCTGCCGCTCGGTCCACGGGTCGTGACCGGGCGCGGGCCGGAACAGCGGATCCGCGGCCGGGTCGGTGTCGGTGTCGGCCGCCGGATCCTCGCGCAGCAGCGGTTCGAGTCCCAGGTCACGGGGGTCGGCTCCGTCCGCCCTGGCGTCCTGCAGGGTCACCTCGTTCGGCTTGTCCGCGGTGACGCGCTCCACCACCGCCCCGCCGTCGAGCCAGGTGGGCGAGCGCACCTCCCGGTCCTCGTCGAGCACCGTCGCGGGGTCCCTCGCCAGGTCCTCCGTCGCCCGGTACACGTGGTCCCAGCCGCTCGTGCAGGTACAGGTGATCTCGGGGCTCAGGAACAGCACCTCGTTCCCGTCGGGCATCCACGCCGCCCCGTGCGCACGCCACTGCGCGTACGTGCCCGCGAGCCACGTCTTGTCGGTGTCCCCGTCCGTCATCCGCAGCCGGGGCTGACCCTCCGCGGCGGTGGCGGTGTACATGATCCGGTCCCGGTGCGCCGCGTCGTCGACCGGGTTCCACACCGGTTCGGTGGCCTCGCCGTTCGCCGGGTCGGTGAGCCGGGAGGCGGCCCCGCCGGCCAGGGGCCGTACGTACACCTGCCGGCCGGCCGGCGGGTCGACGTCGCTGGAGTACGCCAGGCGCTGCCCGTCCGGGGAGACCGTCGGCCACTGCTCGTTCGCGGGGCTGTCGGTGAGCCGGGTCGGGTCCTCGGAACCGTCGGCCGGGACCGACCACAGGTCGCGCTGTCCCTGCCCGTCCGGATCGTCGGGGTCGGGCGAGTCGAACACCACCGCGCCGCCGTCCGGCGTCAGCCGGGGGTGCGCCGCGTCCATGCCGGTGGTGAGACGGCGTACGGAACCATCGGCGGTCCGCAGGTACACCTGCGGGTCCTTCTCGTCGCGGCGGCTCGCGAAGACCAGCGTGTCGCCGAGGGCGGACGGCTGGACGTCGTAATGGGCCGGCCCCGCGCCGAACAGCGGTGGGCTGGAGGTCGTGGAGCCGGTGGCGACCTGACCGAGACTGCGGTGCCGGGTGCCGGCGTACGCGATGCGGGTGTCCGCCGCGTCGACCGCGCGCAGCCCGGGCCCGTCGCCGTCCTGCCCGGAGGCGGCCGTCACCCCGAGCAGCGGGACCAGCAGCAGCAACGACGTGCCGAACCTGCCCGGGCGGCGTCGTCCGCCGGGGCCAGCGGTTGCCTTCACAGTTCCCCTCGCGTTTCGGTGCGGCGTTCGCCAGGTGCCCCGCCACCCTGCACCGCGGCGCGTGCGGCGCGGCAGGGCGGCGGGGCCGTACCCGGGGGAAGCGCGTGGTGTGCTTTCGGGCAGCGCCGGCTTCCCGGCCCGCCGTCGGAGCCGACGCCGGCTCCGGGGCCGGGAGCCGGCACCGGCTCTCAGATCAGCCCGTTGCGCAGCGCGTACCCCACCGCGTGGGCCCGGTTGCGCAGTTGGAGCCGTGTGGTGATCTCGTGCAGCACGTTCTTGACGGTCCGTTCGGAGTACGCGGTCTTGCGGGCGATCTCCGCGGTGTCCAGGCCCTCCGACACCAGGCGCAGCATGTCCGCCTCGCGCCTGGTCAGCGTGGACAGGGACATGCCCTGCGGGGCGACCGCGGAGCGCTGGAGGCCGCCCACGTGCGTGAGCAGCTTGCCGAGCAGGTCGCCGGGGAGTACGCCCTCACCGTTGGCCATTGCCAGGACCAGGTGGAGGAGGCGGTCCTGGTCGGCCTCGGCACGGCGCAGCACCGCCGCCACGCCGCACTCGATGACGCGTTGCAGCGTGCCGGAGCCGAGGGTGCCGACCACGAGGCCCGTGCGGGTGGCCGGGTTGTGCCGCAACCGGTGCAGCAGGGCCGCGACGTCGTCGTCGACGGCGTCCACGACCACCAGTGACGCCTGGGCCCGCTCGGCATCCGCCTCGTCGAGCAGGTCGACCTCGGGGCGCGGACGTAACTGCTGCACGACGCCGACGCGCAGGATGGGATCGGCGGCGTAGACGGCCACGGTCACCCGGCCGGGACGGGCGGGAACGGAGGTCCGGTGCGGACACCGGACGGGGGCGGGCGCACCCGACGCGGTGGCGGACATGGGGGAGTCGCTTCTTCCTGGGTTGGACATGGGGGGTTACCTGTCTCGTAGGTCCGTGGTGTGACGCAGGGACGGCCGGCCGGCCCGTGCGCGGCGCGCACCAGGTGCCGCGATGCCGCGGTTACGTACCATCACGAGGGAGTCGGTCATTGCCTCCCGGGCACCACGACTGCCCGGGTGTTGCCCTCGCGCTCCTCGTTGAGCGCCCGGGCACGGTCCTACCGTCGTCGTGTGACGCCTTCTGCAGCCTCTTCCGGTGCCGGTGCGCCCGGTCTCGACATCCCGGCGGTGACGGTGACGCCGGGCGGCACCGCCACGACCACCGTGACGGTCCGCAACGACAGTGACATCGTCGAGGCGTACAGCCTGGAGATCGTCGGCGACTGCGCACCCTGGACCACCGCGCAACCGGCCCGGGTCTCCCTCTATCCGGGCACCTCGGAGACGGTGACGCTCCTCCTGCAGCCGCCGCGCTCCCCGGAGGTCCGGGCCGGGGACGTGCCCCTCGGAGTGCGCGTCCTGCCGACCGAGCACCCCGAGTCGGTGCGGGTCCTCGAGACCACCGTGCACATCGAGGAGTTCACGGAGCTGCAGACCGAGCTGCTCCCGCGCCGCCGGCGCGGCTGGCTGCGCGGCCGCTACCGGCTGGCGGTGCGCAACCAGGGCAACTCCCCGAAGCGGGTGGCCTTCACGCCCGGCCAGGCGGGGGAGGAGCTGGGCTTCGCCTTCGAGCCGGCGGGGCCCGAGCTGAAGCCGGGCGAGTCGGTGGAGGTCCGCCTGCGGGTCCGTACGGGTAAGCCGGTGTGGTTCGGCGCCCCCGTGGTGTGGCCGTTCACCGTGGACACCGCCGAGGTCGCCGACGACGAGGAAGCGCAGCGCCGGCGGCAGCAGGAGACGGCGCGGCAGGACGTGACCGCCGTCCGGCCGCCGCTGGACGCGGAGTTCGTGCAGATCCCCGTCTTCCCCAAGTGGCTGCTCGCGGTGCTCGCGGCACTGCTCGCGCTGCTGCTCGCCTGGTTCGCCCTGGTCCGTCCAGCGGTGCGCAGCGCCGCCGAGGAGGCGGCCACCGAGGCGGTCCAGCCGCGTCCCACGCCGCCCGGGGAGGGCGGTGGGCAGGATCCGGGCACCGGTTCCGGCGGCGACGGCACGGGCACCGGGCCCGGCGGCGGCCAGGAGTCGGGCGCCCCGCCCGGAACGGGCGGCGACGGCACCTCGCCCGGTGCCGGCGGCGGACCCGGGGGCGGCACCGGCTCCGGCGGTGGCGGGCAGAGCTCGGCCACCATCGACCTGCAGACGTCGGCGGGGCAGACCGCGACCGGCACCTACGAGGTGCCCGCCGACAGCGTCTTCCGGGTCACGGACATCGTGGTCGCCAACTTCCAGGGTGACGAGGGCCTGGTGACGATCAGCTTCGGCGACCGCAAGATCACCACGATCGCGCTGGAGACCTTCCGTAACCAGGACTATCACTGGGTGACCCCCATCGAGATAGCTGCGAACGACACCGTGACCGTCGAAGTGACCTGTGACACGCCGGGAACACCGGCCACCGGCCGTCGGGCGCAGGGATGTCACGAGGTCCTGAACGTGAGCGGTGTGCTCAGCCGTACCACGCAGTGACCCGCGCCTCAGCTTTCACCATTAGACTGATCGGTACGGATGTCATCCGCAAAGGTCGCTCCCCCCTCCGGCTGAAAATCGACAGTCCGGGGCCGGAAGCAGTCTCTCGGCGCCCGAGGGGTGACGGGCGGCGCGGTCACACCACCAGTGACGGCAGCGCCCCGAACGCGTGGTGCTGCCAGAGGCGGCGCGAGACCTCCTCCGGGTAGGCCGCCACCGCGGGCTTCTCGTCGAGGACCCGCACGAGGCGCCGCCCCGTGTCGTACGCGGGCCATCCGGGGTCGCCGGTGGCGGCGAAGGCCGTCCAGGCGGTACGGATGCGGGCCGACAGTTCCTCGGCGACGGGCGGGGGCGTCGGACCGAGCAGCTCGGCCCCGAAGCCGCCGAGGACGCCGAAGGTGAGGGGGACGTCGAGACCGTGGCAGGCGCCGAGGTAACCCCCGTGGGCGGGGGCCGGCCAGGTCAGCTCGTAGACGTGGACGCGGCCCCCGCCGGCCAGGTGCGCCTCGGCGAGGTGCAGGGTGGGCATGCGGAAGAGCCAGTCGGACTGCACGAGTTCGTACAGCTGCTCGGGCGAGGCGTCGGGGAACGCGGCGCGGTAGGCCCCCACCGGATCGGGCCGGGGGCCGAAGACGCGCAGCGCCGTGGCCGCCTCCTCCTCGCCCACCCGGCCGATCCGGCCGCCGAGGGCGTGGAAGAGCCGGTACTCGTCCCGGGTGTGCCCGGTGATCAGCTCGACGTCCCGGGCGGCACCGCCCGCCAGGGCCTGCCAGGGCGCGACGGGCAGCACGTCGCCGTCCACGACGGGCGAGTACGGCGTCGAGGTGTGCGCCACCGCGCCCCAGCGGTCCTCGTACCGCAGCATCTCGTCCGACACCGGCGCCACCGCCGCGGGCAGCTCCCAGGGATCCACCCGGGAGAGGTCCGCCGCGGTCGGGCGCGCCCCGGCCGCGGCCGCCAGCACACCGGCGATGTCCGTGGCCAGTTCGTCGGAGAAGAACGTACCGGGCACGCTCTGGGCGACGGCCCGCCGGAAGAGGCCCTGCGCGCGGGGCATGACCAGCAGCGCGGCGATCGACCCCGCGCCGGCGGACTCGCCGAAGACGGTGACCCGGTCGGGGTCGCCGCCGAAGGCCGTGATGTTCTCCCGCACCCAGCGCAGGGCGGCGACCTGGTCGAGGAGCCCGCGGTTGGCCGGCGCGCCCTGGACGCGGGCGAACCCCTCCATACCGAGACGGTAGTTGAGGGTGACCACGACCGCCCGGCCGTCGCGGGCCAGCCTGCCGCCGTCGTAACCGGCGTCACCGGCGGTGCCGAGCTTGTAGCCGCCGCCGTGGATCCACACCAGCACCGGGAGACGGGCGGCGGGATCCGGCGCCGGGGTCCAGACGTTGACCGTCAGCCAGTCGTCCCCCGTGACGCTCCCGGCGGGGGACGGCGCTCCCGGCAGCATGGCCTCCTGCGGAGCCGGCGGGCCGTACGTGCCGGCCTCCCGCACACCGTCCCAGGGGTCCGCGGGACGCGGGGCGAGGAAACGCGCCCCGCCCACCGGGGGCGCGGCGTAGGGGATGCCGCGGAAGACGGCCAGGCCGTTCTCGGTGCGGCCCCGTACGGTTCCTGTCGTGGTGGCCGCCAGTGGCCGGTCCGTCTCGCTCATCGAGGGCTCCCCTGGGCGCGATGACTTCCTCGCAGCATCATGCCGCCGCCGTCCGCCTTCCCGTCAGAACGGGTAGTGCGCCTGTTGGGTGGCTATCGTCACCCAACGGGTGTTCGAAAACGCCTCGATGCCCCAGCGCCCGCCGAACCGGCCGTACCCGGAGGCCTTGACGCCGCCGAACGGCGCGTGCGGCTCGTCGGCGACGGACTGGTCGTTGACGTGCACGATGCCGGTCCTCACCCGGCGGGCGACGTTGAGGCCGTGAGTGGCGTTCTCGGTGATGATGCCGCAGGTCAGGCCGTTCTCGGTGTCGTTGGCGAGGGCGACCGCCGTGTCGTCGTCCGCGAAGGCGGTGAGCACGCACAGCGGTCCGAACGACTCGCTGTGGAAGACCTCGGCGTCCCTCGGGACCTCGGTGAGGACGGTGGCCGGGTGGACCGCGCCGTCCGGCGCGCCGCCACCGGTGAGCACCTTCGCCCCCTTGGCCACGGCGTCCTCCACCAGGGCGGCCACGCGTTCGGCGGACCGCCTGCTGACCAGGGGGCCGACCACGGTGTGCGGATCGGTCGGGTCACCGGACCGCAGCGCGGCGGCCTTCGCCGTGAACCTGGCCGTGAACTCCTCCGCCAGGGACTCGTGGACCAGGATGCGGTCGCCGGACATGCAGATCTGCCCGGCGTTCATGAACACGCTGAAGCAGGCCGCGTCCACGGCGTGTTCCAGGTCGGCGTCGTCGAGCACGATCACTGAGTTCTTGCCGCCCAGCTCCAGGACGGCCGGCTTGAGGTGGCGTGCCGCGTGCTCGCCGATGATCCGGCCGACGCCCGTGGAGCCGGTGAAGTCGACCGCGCGCACCCGCGGGTCGGCGATCAGGGTCTCGGCGGTCACGGCGGCGTCCTCGCGGGCACCCGTGACGACGTTGAGCACCCCGTCCGGCAGTCCGGCCTCCCGCAGGACGTCCGCGACCAGCAGTCCGCACGCGATCGGCGCGTCCTCGCTGGGCTTGACCACGACGGTGTTGCCGGCGGCCAGCGGCGCCGCGACCGCGCGCACGCCGAGGACGACGGGCGCGTTCCAGGGCGCGAACGCGGCGACCACGCCGAGCGGTTCGCGCACCGCGAGCCCGAGCGCGCCCTCCTCCTGCGCGTTCAGCACCTCGCCGCGCGGGGCGGTGACCGCCGCGGCGGCCTCGCGGAGGATGTTCGCGCCGAGCCCCACGTTGAAGTACGCCCACGGGCGGGTGCCGCCCGCCTCGTGCGCCATGAGGTCGGCCACCTCCTCGCGCCGCTCGTCCAGCAGGTCCGCCGCCCGGAGGAAGACCGTCCGGCGGGCGAACGGGCTGAGGGCCGCCCATCCGGCGAAGGCCGCGTCCGCCGCGTCCACCGCCCGCGTCACGTCCTCCGGGCCGGCCGCGGCCACCGTGGCGTACACCTCGCCCGTGTAGGGGTTCACGTCCTCCTCGGTCCGGCCGGAGGCGGCCGGGACGTCCTTGCCGCCGATGATCAGCTGGCGGGTGATGGGCATGGCGCGGCTCCGGGGTTCGCGGGGCGGGCGGGCGTTCGGGGCAGGGGGACAACCGGCAGTGATCACGGCGGTTCGCCGAGTGAACTATCGTTCACTTGATTACGGGAATGCTGCGCGCCGGTTCCGGCCAAGTCAAGGGAGGGGGCGTACGAGGACTCGAGGGCATCGTCCGTACCGCACGCATGCCCCTGGCCCCCTCGGGTACGCGACCCGCATCGCGCCCGGAACGGGCACCGTCCCGGGCCGTCCGTTTTCGCCACTACCCCGGGAATCAAGATGGACACACCCTCGTACGACGACATCGCGCCCGAGCCCGTGACCCCGGCGCAGCGGGCGCTGACGGCCCTCGCCGAGGACACCGCGAACACGGTCGCCCTCGACACGCTCGCCGGGAGCGACGTGCTGGTCCCCGTGCCGGACGACGCCGGCGCGGAGGACGTCACGGACCCGGCGATGGTGGCGCTGCCGGTGCTGGAACAGCCGGGCGGCGACCAGGTGGTGCCCGTGTTCACCTCGGAGACGGAGATGGCGGGCCTGCTGCCGTCCGTGGAGCGCTACCGCCTGGTGCCGCTGGGCGCGCTCGCCTCGCAGTGGCCCGAGGAGGAGCTGTCGCTCGCCATCGACGCGACCTCGCCGCACGGTCTGACGCTCACCTCCCAGGGAGTACGCACCCTGCTGGCGAGGCCGCAGGGCTAGGGCGCTCCTGACGGATCTCCGCGGCGTCGCGGTGTCCGGGTGGGCCCGTCAGCCGCCCAGCATGCGTGCCAGGACGGCGCGCTGCAGCGGCAGCACGCGGGCGTGCAGCTCGCGTCCCTTCGGGGTGAGGGCCACCCAGACCCCGCGCCGGTCCTCCTCGCAGACGGTGCGCTCCGCCAGGCCGTCCTTCTCCAGGCGGCCGATCAGCCGGGACAGCGCGCTCTGGCTCAGGTGCACCTGCCCGGCGATGTCCTGCACGCGGCAGTGGTCGCCGGAGCCCGTCCGGGAGGCGGCGGCGACGAGGACGTCGAGCACCTCGAAGTCGCTGGCGCCGAGGCCGTGCGGGTGGAGCGCGCGGTCGATCTCACACATCGTGCGCGCGTGCACCGACAGGATCTCCCGCCACCGCTCCTCGAGCCGGGTCCCGACCGTGTTGACTGCCATGGGCGCACGGTAACAGAGAGATGAACGCTGGTTGAGCGTGCAATCAGTGGCCGGACGACGGCACTGCCGTCGACATGTCGGCATGCCGGTATGTCGACCGTGCGCGCACGGTTCAGGGCGCGGTCCGCGAGGCGCGGTCCTCAGGTCGAGTCCCGCCGCACCAGCTCGGTCGGCAGGATCACCGCCGCCGGGTCCTCGCCACCGATCTGCGCCAGCAGGACCCGCACCATCTCGTTGCTGATGCGGTCCCAGGGCTGGCGGATCGTGGTGAGGGCCGGGGTGGCGGACGTGGCGGCGGGGGAGTCGTCGAAACCGCCCACGGCCACGTCGTCCGGGACCCGCCGGCCCGCGCGGTGCAGCGCGCCCAGCACCCCCTGCGCCATCAGGTCGGACGCGACGAACACCGCGTCCACGTCCGGCGCCAGCTCCAGCAGCCGTTCCGCGCCCGCCTCACCGCTGGCCCGGCTGTAGTCGCCGGGGACGACCAGCCGCTCGTCGACGCCGACGCCCGCCTCGGTGAGCACCTCCCGGTAGCCCGCGAGGCGCTCGACGCCGCCCGGGGTGTCCAGCGGGCCGGTCACCACGCCGATGCGGCGGCGGCCCAGCGACAGCAGGTGGCGCACCATGTCCCGGGCGCCGTCCCGGTCGTCCGCCGCCACGTAACTGACCTTCGAGCCCAGTCCGATGGGCTTGCCGCAGGCGACCAGAGGCACGCCCGCCGCGCGCAGTTCCTCGGCGACGGGGTCCCCGGAGTGGCTGGACACCAGCAGTACCCCGTCGACGTGTCCCGCGGTGATGTACCGCGTGATGCGCCGCCGCTCGTCCTTCGTGCCCGCCAGCATCAGCAGCAGCGGGATGTCGTGCGCGGCCAGCGCCTGGGTGCAGCCGCGCAGCAGGACGTTGAAGTTGGGGTCCTCGAAGAACCTCTCCTGGGGCTCGGTGAGCAGGAAGCCGATCGAGTCCGACCGCCCGGTGATCAGCGAGCGGGCGTGCCGGTTCACGACGTAACCCGTCTTGCGGATCGCCGCGTTGACGGCCTCCTGCGCCGCGGGGCTGACGTAGTGCCCGCCGTTGAGGACGCGGGAGACCGTGCCCCGGGACACTCCGGCCTCGCGCGCCACGTCGTGGATCGTCGGCGGCCTGCGCCGGCCCCCCGTGTTGCTCATGGTCATGACTTTACGGCCCCGGAGAGCAGGTCGAGGCTCCAGAAGCGCTGGATGACCAGGAACAGCGCGATCAGCGGTACCACCGCGAGCAGTGCGCCCGTGAGGACGAGGGTGTACAGCGCGGGGGTGTTGGCGCCCTGTTCGAGGAGGGTGAACAGGCCCAGCGTGATCGGGAACTTCTCGTCGTCGCTGAGCATGATGTACGGCAGCAGGAAGTTGTTCCACACGGCCACGAACTGGAACAGGAACACCGTCACCAGGCCCGGCACCATCATCGGCAGCGCGATCCGCGTGAAGATCCGCCACTCGCCGGCCCCGTCCATCCGCCCGGCCTCCACCACGTCGGCCGGAACGGCGGCGGCCGCGTAGATCCGGGCGAGGTACACGCCGTACGGGGAGAGGACGAGCGGCAGCAGCACGGACGCGTACGAATCCGTCAGGTCGGCCTCGGCCAGCAGCAGGTACTGCGGGATCGCGAGGATGACCGGCGGCATCAGCACGCCCGCCATGAGGATGTTGAAGACACTCTCGCGGCCCCGGAAGCGGTAGATCGCGAGCGCGTAGCCGCTGACCGCGGAGACGGCCGTGGAGAGCAGGGCGCCGAGGCCCGCGTAGAGCGCGGAGTTGCCCATCCACTTCCAGTAGACGCCGTCGCGGTAGGCGTTCAGGTCGGACAGGTTGTCCGCGAAGCCCGTGCCCGGCAGGAAGGTGAAGGTGGAGAAGAGCTCACGGCCCGACTTGGTGGCCGCGATCACCACCCACGCCACCGGCAGCAGACAGTAGAGCGCGCCGAGGACCAGGGTGAGCGTGGGGACGAGGGCGATGCGGCGACGGCGCGCGGTTCCCCGGACGGCAAGGGAGTTCATCGTGCTTCCTCCTGCTTGGCACGGGAGTTCGCGGCCCGCAGGAAGCCGAAGGACAACACCAGCGTGGCGACGGCGATCAGTACCGCGCCCGCGGCGGCCGCGTGGATGTCGCCCTTGCCGAAGGCGTCCTGGTACACCTTCATCAGCGGACTCCACGTGGTGGGGACGGAGTTGGTGAGGGGCTTGAGGGTGGTCGGCTCACTGAACACCTGGAGCGTCGCGATGATCGAGAAGAAGAAGGTCAGCACCAGCGACGGCGCCACCATCGGCACCTTGATCCGCAGCGCTATCTGCAGCGGCGTGGCTCCGTCCAGCCGCGCGGCCTCGTACACCTCGGCGGGGATCGCCCGGAGCGCGGTGTAGATGACGATCATGTTGAAGCCGGTGCCGCCCCAGATCGCGATGTTCGACAGGGCGAGGTACAGCGGCCCGCCGTCCAGCAGGTCCGGCTGCGGCAGCCCCAGCTCGTCGAGCACGAAGTGGAACGGGCTCACGTCCGGCAGGTAGAGGAAGCCCCACAGCAGCGCCGCCACGACGCCCGGGATGGCGTACGGCAGGAAGATCGCGAGCCGGGTGAAGCGTGTCCCGCGGACCTTCTCGCTGTCCAGCATCAGCGCGAACACCAGCGCCAGGCCCAGCATCACCGGGACCACGATCGCGCCGTAACCGACCACGCGCCCCGCGCCGGCCAGCAGTTCGGAGTCGGTCAGGGCGGCGGTGTAGTTCTCGACGCCGGCCCAGACCTCGGCCCGCGCTCCCGCGCCCAGCCCGAGCCCCTTGACCTCGACCTTGTGCAGGCTCAGCCAGAGCGCGTAGCCGATGGGCAGCGCGAAGAAGAGGGCGAACAGGACGGTCGCCGGGAGGAGGAAGAGGTACGGGGCGCCGCGCCCCCGCCGGTGCGCGCGGGCGGGGGAGGGGCGGCCGCCGGGCGTGCCCGCGACC
>NZ_JAVRHI010000042.1:0-11160 GCF_034105845.1 Streptomyces sp. CRN 30
TCCGCCCCGCGCCCCCGGTCCGCCCCGCCGCCGGAGGATCACGAGCCGCGCCCGCCCGAGAGCGCCCGCCTCTTCGCGCCCGGCAACGCCGGACCCGGCGGCTCCACCCGGATGGCACCGGTCCGCGTCCCCGCCGCGCCCGCCCTGCCCGAACCCCTCGCCCTCCAGCGCGGCTTACGCCCCCTCCAGCGCTACCGCGCGCCCGTCCGCCCCGTACCGCGCACCCTCGACGAGCGGGCCACCGCCGAACTGGCCGCGCAGACCCGGCTCGTCCTGCCCGTGCTCCGCACCGACCGGCGGCGCGAGGCACGGCTGCTGCTCCTCATGGACGTCTCCACCTCGACCGTGGTGTGGCGCCAGGCCCTCGACGAACTCCGCCAGGTCTGCGCCCGCGCCGGTGCCTTCCGCGAGGTCCGGCTCCGCTACCTGCACCAGACCCCCGACGGCCGCCCCGGCTGCTCGGCCACCGCGGCCCCGGCCGGCCCGCTGCACGCCCCCGAGCAGCTCAGCGACCCCACCGGGCGGTGCGTGACCCTCGTCCTCAGCGACTGCGCGGGACCGATGTGGCGCAGCGGCCGGATGCAGCGCCTGCTGCACCGCTGGGCGTCGACGGCACCCGTGGCCGTCGTCCAGCCGCTGCCCCAGCGGATGTGGCAGCGCACCCACCTGCCCGCCCGGCGCGGCACGCTGCACCGGCGCGAAGGGCCCGCCGGGGCGCTGGAGTTCCTGCCCGAGCGGCCCACGGGCCGGGCGAGCGCCGTACCGGACGCGCTGCCCGTGCCCGTCCTGGCGCTGCGCCGCGCGTCCGTCGAGGGCTGGGCGCGGCTGGTCTCCGGCGCTACCGGGCAGTCCCTGACCGCCGCGGCCGGCTGGGTCCGCGCCGGCCACCCGCGCTCCGAGGCGCCGGTACGGGCCGCCGAGGACATCAGCGGCGCGGACCGGGTCCGGGCGTTCTGGCGCCCGGCGTCCCCCGAGGCCCGCCGTCTCGCCGTCTACCTCTCCGCCGTACCGCTCTACCTGCCGGTGATGCAGCTCGTCCAGCACGCGATGCTGGCCGGCAGCGGCCCGGACGTGCTCTCCGAGGTGCTCCTCGGCGGGGTGCTGCGCCGCCGGCCGGCCGCCGACGACGACCCCGACGCGATCGGTTACGAGTTCCTGCCGGGCGTCGCCCGGGAACTGCGCACCCGGCTGGCCGTCGAGGACGCCGAGCTGCTCTTCAAGCACTGCTCCGCGTATGTGGAGCGGCGCTTCGGCCGCAGCGCCCGCAACTTCCCGGCGCTGGCCGGGGCGTTCCTGCGCGGCTCGGTCACCCCCGGCGCGGGACTGGCCCAGGGCACCGCCCCCGACACGGAGGAGCCCGCCGCGCTGCGGGCCTTCGCCCAGGTGTCGGCGGAGGTGCTGCGGGACCTCGGGGCGCGGATGCCGGTGGTCCGGGTACGGCCAGGACTGGACGCCGGGGCGCTGCTCGCCCTGGGCACGCGGGCCCTCGCCCGGTACGAGGAGGAGGGACTCCCCCGGGAACTGGACAGCGCGGTCGCCTATCTGCGGCAGGCGGCCGACGCGGCCCGCACCGGCGAGGAGCGGACCCGGGCCGCCGAGGAACTCGCCCTCGCCCTGCTGCGGCGCTGGCGGGCCGGCGGGGTCGCCGAGGACCTCGGGGACGCCTGGCAGGCGGTCGGCGGGCTGCGCGCCCCCGGCAAGCGGGGCACGTTCGTGCGGGGCATGATCTGCGTGCAGCAGGCCATAGAGGTCGCGGCCCGGGGGCTGGAGTTCCCCGGCGTCCCCGACAGCCTGCGCGAGTGGGCCCGTACGGCGGCGCACGGACCGTACCGGCCGGAGGACTACGCACGGGCGGTGCTGCTGTACCTGGCCGACCGGGACCTCACCGAGGTACTGCGCGACCGGCGGCGCTCCGACGACCTCGCCCGCCGGGAGAACGCCGCCCTCGCACTGCTCCACCTGCGCGACATCATCGCCGTCGAGGGCGCCCGGCTGCACGGCCCCGAAGGGCCCTACCCCGCCGCCGACCCCGAGGAGTGGTACGCCGGGCAGCTGCACCGGGCCCTGGAGGCCGCCACCTCGGCCATGCTCGCCGCGGACGACGAGAGCCTGTCCGCCGCGCGCGGCCGGCTGCGGCTGGCGCTCGCCCGGCACCACGCGGGCCGGGGACACCTGCCGTCGGCCTTCCCCGACCGGCGCCGGTCGGTCGACGCCGCGCTCTCCGCCCTGTACGACCTGCGGGCGGCCGTGCGCGAGGGGAGCGCCCTGCCGGACGCGGAGCGCTGCCGTGTCTGGCTGGACGCCGCCGAGGCGGAGGAGCTGTTCGCGGACGGGGTCCACGACGGGGCCGGACCGCCCCCGTGGCTCGACGCCCTGCACCACGCCCTGACGGCGGCCGGGGACGACAATGACCTGGTGGCCGAGTGCCGCATCCGGACGGCGACCGCCCTTGCCGGGCAGCACGACCGCACCGGCGACCCGGACACCCTGGACCGCGCCGTCGGGGAGTGGGAGGCGGCCCTCACCCTGCTGCCGCAGGACGACCCGCGGCTGCCCGCGGTGCTGGACGACTTCGGCACCGCCCTCTCCGAGCGGGGCGAGGCCACCGGCTCCGCCGCGGACACCTCCCGGGCCGTGGAGCTCCTGCGCCGCGCCACCGAGGAGACCCCGCCGGACGACCCCCGCCTGCTCCGCCGCCGGGCGGCGCTGGGCGCGGCCTACCTCCAGCGCTACGACCACCAGCAGGTGCTGTCCGACCTGTACGAGGCCGACTGGCTGTTCGGCGAGGTCGCCCGAGGCGCCGACGACGCGGAGTTCACCGCCCTCGCCCACCTCAACCGCGGCTGGGTGAAGACGCTGCTGCACGAGCGGACGGGTCTCTTCGCCCAGGTGCGCCAGGCCGTCGACTGCTTCACCCGGGCGGTGGAGCACGCCCGCGAGGCCGGACTGGACGACGCCGTCACCTCGGCGCTGCGCGGCCGGGGACACGCACGGGAACTGCTCGGCCGCACCGCCGCCGCCCTCGCCGACTACCGGCAGGCCCGGAACAGCACCACCGACCCGTACGCCGCCGAACAGCTCGACGCCGACATCGCCCGCCTCGCCCCCGCCTCACCCGACGAATCGACCGACGAGTGACCACCCCCGCCGACGACCCGGGCATACCCCTGCCCGTCATCCCCCGGCCCGACCACTCCGACCACCCCGTGCTCGCCGCCGTCCTCGCCGAACTCCGCGTCCGGGACGCCACCGAGGGCACCGTCGTCGCCTACTACGAAGACGCGCCGTGACGGCCGCCTGGCCGCACGCCCGCCTCGACGTCTCGGCCCACCGGCCGGTCCCGTTCCGCCAGTTCGTGCTCAAGGTGCACGGCCGCTGCAACCTCGACTGCGCCTACTGCTACCTCTACCGGGGCCCGGACGACGGCTGGCGCGAGCGGCCCGCGCGGGTCGGCGCCGCGACCGTGCGCCGCACCGCCGACCGGATCGCCGAGCACGTCCGCGCCCACGGCCTGGACGCCGTCCGCATCGAACTGCACGGCGGCGAGCCGCTGCTCACCGGCCCGGAACCGGTCCTCGCCTACGCCGGTGCCGTCCGCGCGGCCGTCCCCGCCGAATGCCGGGTCACCGCCACCGTGCAGACCAACGGCACCCGCCTGACCGGCCCGGTCCTCGACCGGCTGGCGGCGGCCGGCGTCCGGGTCGGGCTGAGCCTGGACGGCGGCCGGGCCGCCCACAACCGGCGCCGCGTGGACCACGCGGGCCGCCCGTCCTGGCCCGCCGCCCACGCCGCGGCCCGCAGGCTCGCCGAGCGGCCGGAGAGTTACGCCGGTCTGCTGTGCACCGTCGACCTGGACAGCGATCCGCTCGACGTCTACCGCTCGCTCGCGGAGCTGCGCCCGCCACGCCTGGACCTGCTGCTGCCGCACGCCAACTGGGACCGGCCGCCGCCCGGCACCGACCGGCGCCCGCCGGGCCGCCACCGGCCGGCGGCCACCCCGTACGGCGACTGGCTCGCGACCGTCTTCGACGCCTGGTGGGACGAGCCGGAACCCCTCACCCGGGTGCGGCTCTTCGAGGAGATCACCGCGCTGCTGCTCGGCGCGCCCGGCCGGGCCGAGGCCGTCGGGCTCTCCCCGGTGGCCGCCGTCGTCGTGGAGACGGACGGCGCGATCGAGCAGGTCGACTCGCTCCGCTCGGCCTACCGGGGCGCCGCCCGCACCGGGCTCGACGTCTTCCGCCACGCCTTCGACCAGGCCCTGCGCCACCCCGGGATCGCCGCCCGCCAGCTCGGCGCGGACGCGCTGGCCGCCGAGTGCCGGGCCTGCCCCGTGGGCGCGGTGTGCGGCGGCGGCAACTACGTCCACCGGTACGCGCCCGGCAGCGGCTTCCGCCACCCCAGCGTGTACTGCGCCGACCTGGAACGGCTCGTCCGGCACGTCGCGGACCGCCTCGCCCGCACGGTCCGCCGCGCCGAAAGACAACGATGACGTCAAGTACGGTGCTCCTGAGGTGTTTTGACGCACAATTGAATAACCTGCGCTCAGTCGTGACCAGGTTCAGTTGAGGGGACTGCGAGATGGTGACGGAGCCCGGACACGTCACGGTGGTCTTCGCCGGGCAGAGCGAATCCTGGGCCAAGTGGATCGACCACCAGATCCGGGCCGCCGGCCGGGCCACCACCCTGGCCCGCTGGAACCCGCTGCGGCGCCCGCCGACCGACGACGCGCTCACCGACCTGCTCGGCGCGCCCGGACGCATCCTGCTGGTCATCGACGACTGGTACGAGCGTCTCGGCCACCACCGGTTCGACGGCTGGGCCGACACCGTGCGCCGCATGCTCCCCGAGCACCGGGACCGCATCGCCGCCGTCAGCGTCACCGCCCAGCCGCTGCCCGCCGAGGTCATCCCGCTCGCCCCGGTGGAACTGCGCGGCCTCAGGCCTGAGGTGGCCCGCAGCCGCGTCCTGGAGTGCGCCGACATCCCGGCCCCCGCACACCTGATCGACCTGCGCCGCGGCCCCCGCTTCCCGGACGACCCGCCCGAGGTGGCGCGGGCCCCGCGCCGCAACCGCCGGTTCACCGGCCGCACCGAGCTGCTGGAACGGGCGTACGAGGCACTCACCGGCGGCGGCCGGGACGGCGCCGCCGTCGCGCTGCGCGGTCCGGGCGGCGTCGGCAAGACCCAGCTCGCCCAGGAGTACGTCCACCGCTTCTCCGGCGAGTACGACATCGTCTGGTGGGTCACCGCCGGGCAGCGCGTCACCGCCCGCCAGCAGTTCGCGGAGCTGGCCGCCGAACTCCAGCTCCCCGACGCCGGGAGCCTCGCCGACACCATCAAGGCCGTACGCCGGGAACTGGACCGCACCACCCGCCCCTGGCTGCTGGTCCTCGACGGCGCCGCCGCCCCAGACCAGCTCCTCGACCTCGTCCCCGAAGGACGCGGACACGTCCTGGTCACCACCCAGCTCGGCGAATGGGGCGCGCACGCCGAACTCGTCGACGTGACGGCGTTCACCCGCCGGGAGAGCGTCGCCTTCGTCGGCCGCCGCACCGGACGCCTCACCGACGAGCAGGCCGACCGGCTCGCCGAGGCCGTCGAGGACATGCCGCTGCTCCTCGACCAGACCGCCGCCTGGCTCGACGTCAACCCGACCGTCTCCGTCGACGCCTACATCCGCGACATCCGCGACGGCCGCCCCGACCGCTTCGGCGTACTGCCCTCCGGGCACTACCCGGAGAGCTTCGAGGTGGCCTGGGCCAAACTCGTCAACACCCTGCGCGACGGCTCCGAGTACGCCTGGCACCTGCTCAACCTGCTCGTCTGCTTCTCCCCGGACGTGGTCCCGGTACGGCTGCTGCAGACCGCCCGGCACGGCGACCTCCCGCCCGAACTCGCCGAACTCGTCGCCGAGCCCAGCAGCTGGAACACCGCGCTGCGCCGGCTCTCCGAGATCACCTCCATGCGCATCGAGTACGAGCAGGGCCCCCGCATGGACACCCAGACCGTCGGCACGCTGCGCATGCACCGGCTCTTCCACCGCTTCGTACGGTCCATCCAGTCCCCCCGGGACGCCGCCCGCTACTCGGCCGCGGCCCGCCGGGTCCTGGTCTCCGCCGACCCCCGCGACTCCTCCACGGCCGCCAACTGGCCGCGCTACGCCGAGCTGATCCCGCACCTCGAACCGGCCGGCGCGCTGGACTCCGCCGACGACGACGTGCGCGAACTCGTCGTCAACTGCATCGAGTACCTGCGGATGCGCGGCGAGTACGACGAGGGGCGCAAGCTCAGCGAGAGCGCCTTCGCACGCTGGCGGACCGTCTCCGGCGAGACCGACCGGCACGTCCTCGTCGCCGTCCACCAGCTCGCCAACATGCTCCGCCGGCTCGGCCGCTACCGGGAGGCCGAGGAGATCGGCCGTGACACCGTACGGCGGCTGCGCACCGCGCCGGACGTCCGCCCCATCGAACTGATCCGGGCCCGCGACGGCCTCGGCGGCACCCTCATGGCCCTCGGCCGCTACGCCGAGGCACGCGCCCTCTTCGAGGAGGCCGCCGCCAGCGCCGAGGCCGCGCTCGGCGGCGAGAACGTCCCCCGCACCCTCTCCGTGCGCTCCAACCTCGCCATGACCCTCGGCCTCCAGGGCCACTACGCCGAGGCCCTCGCCCTGCACCGCAAGATCTTCGAGGCCCGGGTGACCGTCCTGGGCGGCAAGCACGCCCTCACCCTGAACTCGGCCCTGCGCACCGCCTGGACGCTGCGGCTCCTCGGCAACTACCGCGAGGCCCTCGCCATCCAGGGACACAACTCCCGCCTGCACAAACAGGTCCTGGACCCCAGCCACAGCCAGACCCTGCACGCCGAACACAACCTCGCCCTGTGCTCCCGGCGCGTCGGCGACCTCCAGTTCGCGCACACTGTGATGCGCGGCGTCCGCACCAAGCTGCTCGACCGGCGCGGCGAGAAGGACCCCGAGACGCTCCTCGTCTCCTGCGACTACGCGATGCTGCTGCGCGAACTGGGCCACACCGAGGAGGCCCGGGAGCTGGCCGAGGCGACCGCCGAGCGGTACGCGGAGCAGCTCGGCGAGGAGCACCCGTACACCATCGGCGCGCGCGACAACGTGGCCACCGTCCTGCGCGACCTGGGCGAGGCCGGCGCGGCGCTGGAGCTGTCGCGGCGCACCACCGCGCGGATGGAGAAGGCGGTCGGCCGCGACCACCCCTGGGCGATCGGCTGCGCCAAGAACGCCGTCGCCGCGCTGACCGCCGCGGGGGAGACGGAAGCGGCGGCGGCGCTCGGCCGGGAGTCCGCCGACCGGGCCGTCGCCACCCTGGGCGAGGCGCACATCCTCACCGTCGGGCTGCGGGCCGGGCTCGCCCTGGACCTGGCCGCGCTCGGCGAGCACCCGGAGGCCGAGGCACTGCGGCAGGACGTCACGGCGCGGCTGACCGCTCTGCTCGGCGCCGGCCACCCGCGGATCGAGGAGATCATGAACCGGCAGCAGCCCTACTGGGACTTCGAACCGCAGCCCATCTGAGAGCCTGTGCCATCTCAGGCTTCGACCGACGCGCGAGGGCCCGGCCCCGGAGTGATCTCCGGGGCCGGGCCCTCGCACGCCGACCCGGCTTCAGCGGGTCACGCGTCGAACACCTCACGCACGAGCTGCTCCTGCTCGGCCTGGTGCCGCTTGGCGGAACCGACGGCCGGGGACGAGGAGTGCGGACGCGAGATCCGGCGCAGGCGCTCGCCCGCCGGGATGTCCGCGCCGACCGCCAGGTCCAGGTGGTCGATCAGGTTGAGCGCGATGAACGGCCAGGCACCCTGGTTCGCCGGCTCCTCCTGGACCCACAGGTACTTCTCGGCGTTCGGGTACTTGGCGATCTCCGCCTGGAGCTCGGCACCCGGCAGCGGGTACAGCCGCTCGATGCGGATGACGGCCGTGTCGCTCACGCCGCGCTTGGTCCGCTCCGCCGCCAGGTCGTAGTAGACCTTGCCGGTGGTGAAGACGACCTTCTTGACGGCGGCGGCGTCGACCGAGTCGTCGCCGATGACCGGCTGGAACTGGCCGGTGGTGAACTCCTCCGCCTTCGACGCCGCGGCCTTCAGGCGCAGCATCGACTTCGGGGTGAAGACGACCAGCGGCTTGTGGTGCGGGTTGTGCACCTGCCACCGCAGGAGATGGAAGTAGTTCGACGGCGAGGTCGGCATCGCGACCGTCATGTTGTTCTGCGCGCACAGCTGGAGGAACCGCTCGACACGGGCCGAGGAGTGGTCCGGGCCCTGGCCCTCGTAGCCGTGCGGGAGGAGCAGGGTGACGCCGGAGGTCTGGCCCCACTTCTGCTCCGCCGCCGAGATGTACTCGTCGACGATGGTCTGCGCGCCGTTGACGAAGTCGCCGAACTGCGCCTCCCACAGCACGAGCGCGTCGGGGCGGGCCAGCGAGTAGCCGTACTCGAAGCCCATCGCCGCGTACTCGGAGAGCAGGGAGTTGTAGACGTTCAGCCGCGCCTGGTCCTCGGAGAGGTACTGCAGCGGCGTGTACTCGTCGCCCGTGGCCCGGTCGATGATGACCGCGTGCCGCTGGCCGAAGGTGCCGCGCTGCGAGTCCTGGCCGGCCAGCCGGACGGGGACGCCCTCCAGGAGGAGGGAGCCGACCGCGAGGGTCTCGCCCATGCCCCAGTCGATGGTGCCGTCCTCGACCATGGCCGCGCGGCGCTGGAGCTGCGGGAGCAGCCGCGGGTGCACGGTGACGTGGTCGGGGATGTTGACCTGGGACTCGGCGATCCGCTTGACGACCTCGGCGCTGACCGCCGTGGACACGGCGACCGGGAACTCGGCCTGCGGGTCGGGGGAGGCCACCGAGCCGGGCTGCGAGGTGGCCTCACGGACCTCCGTGAAGACCTTCTCCAGCTGGCCCTGGTAGTCCTGGAGCGCCTGCTCGGCCTCTTCCAGGGTGATGTCGCCGCGACCGATGAGGGACTCGGTGTAGAGCTTGCGCACCGAGCGCTTCTTGTCGATCAGGTCGTACATCAGCGGCTGGGTGAAGGCCGGGTTGTCCGACTCGTTGTGACCGCGGCGGCGGTAGCAGATGAGGTCGATCACCACGTCCTTGTTGAACGCCTGGCGGAACTCGAAGGCGAGCCGCGCGACGCGCACGACGGCCTCCGGGTCGTCGCCGTTCACGTGGAAGATCGGCGCCTCGATCATGCGGGCCACGTCCGTGGCGTACATGGACGAGCGGGACGACTCCGGGGCGGCGGTGAAGCCGACCTGGTTGTTGATGACGATGTGGACCGTGCCGCCGGTGCGGTAGCCGCGCAGCTGCGACATGTTCAGGGTCTCGGCCACCACGCCCTGGCCCGCGAAGGCCGCGTCGCCGTGGATCGCCACCGGCAGCACGGTGAAGTCAGTGCCGCCCTTGTTGATGATGTCCTGCTTGGCGCGGGCGACACCCTCCAGGACCGGGTCGACGGTCTCCAGGTGCGAGGGGTTCGCGCAGAGGCTGACGTTGATCTGCTCGCCGTCGAGACCGGTGAAGGTGCCCTCGGCGCCCAGGTGGTACTTCACGTCGCCGGAGCCGTGCATCGACTTCGGGTCGAGGTTGCCCTCGAACTCGCGGAAGATCTGCGCGTAGGACTTGCCGACGATGTTGGCCAGCACGTTCAGCCGGCCGCGGTGGGCCATGCCGACGACGACCTCGTCCAGGCGGGACTCGGCGGCCGAGTCCAGGACCGCGTCGAGCAGCGGGATGACGGACTCGCCGCCCTCCAGGCTGAAGCGCTTCTGGCCGACGTACTTGGTCTGCAGGAACGTCTCGAACGCCTCCGCGGCGTTCAGGCGGCGCAGGATGCGCAGCTGCTCCTCGCGCTCCGGCTTGGCGTGCGGGCGCTCCACCCGGTCCTGGATCCACTTGCGCTGCTTGGGGTCCTGGATGTGCATGAACTCGATGCCGGTGGTGCGGCAGTACGAGTCGCGGAGCACGCCGAGGATGTCGCGGAGCTTCATCATCGACTTGCCGGCGAAGCCGCCGACGGCGAACTCGCGCTCCAGGTCCCACAGGGTGAGCCCGTGCTCGGTGATGTCCAGGTCGGGGTGCTTGCGCTGCTGGTACTCCAGCGGGTCGGTGTCGGCCATGACGTGGCCGCGGACCCGGTAGGAGTGGATCAGCTCGAAGACGCGGGCGGCCTTGGTGACGTCGTCGTCGTGGGAGGCGTCGATGTCCTTGAGCCAGCGGACCGGCTCGTAGGGGATGCGCAGCGCCTCGAAGATCTCGTCGTAGAAGCCGCTCTCGCCGAGGAGGAGGTTGGCGACGATGCGCAGGAACTCGCCGGAGGCGGCGCCCTGGATGACCCGGTGGTCGTAGGTCGACGTGAGCGTCATGACCTTGGAGATGCCGAGCTTGTTCAGGGTGTCCTGGGAGGTGCCCTGGAACTCCGCCGGGTAGTCCATGGAGCCGACGCCCATGATCACCGACTGGCCGGGCATCAGGCGCGGCACCGAGTGGACGGTGCCGAGGCCGCCGGGGTTGGTCAGGGAGACAGTGACGCCGGTGAAGTCGGCCATCGTCAGCTTGTTGTCGCGGGCGCGGCGGACGATGTCCTCGTAGGCCTGCCAGAACTCGAAGAAGTTCAGCGTCTCGGCCTTCTTGATGCCGGCGACGACGAGCTGGCGGTCGCCGTTCGGCTTCACGAGGTCGATGGCGAGACCGAAGTTGATGTGCTCCGGCTTGACCAGGGTCGGCTTGCCGTCCTGCTCCGTGAAGGAGTGGTTCATCGACGGCATGGCCTTGATGGCCTGCACCATCGCGTACCCGATGAGGTGCGTGAAGGAGATCTTCCCGCCGCGGGCGCGCTTGAGGTGGTTGTTGATGACGATGCGGTTGTCGAACAGCAGCTTCACCGGGACGGCGCGCACGGACGTGGCCGTGGGCACCTCCAGCGAGGCGTTCATGTTCTTCGCCACGGCGGCGGAGGGGCCGCGCAGGGTGACCAGCTCGGGTCCCTCGGCGGCCTCCGTGGCCGGCTCCGCCTTCTTGGCCGGTGCGGCCTTCTTGGCCGCGGGGGCGGCCGGGGCGGCGGGCGCGGCCTGGGCGGGCTGCGTGGCGGCGGGCTGCGCGGCCGGGGCCGCGGCGGGCTGCGCCGGGGCGGCCGGAGCCGGT
>NZ_JAVRHI010000043.1:0-6779 GCF_034105845.1 Streptomyces sp. CRN 30
CGTCGGGCGGGCGCCCGCCCGGCCCGCGCCGCCCACCGGCGGGCTCACCGCGGAGTCGGCCGCCGCGGTGATCGGCGCGCTGCTGCCCGAGGGGGCGGTCGTCGTCGACGAGGCGAACACCTCGGGGGTGTGGCTGCCCGCCGCCACCGCGGGCGCGCCCCCGCACGACTGGCTCACCCTGACCGGCGGGGCCATCGGCCAGGGCCTGCCCACCGCGGTCGGTGCCGCGCTGGCCGCCCCGGGCCGGCCGGTCATCGCCCTGGAGGCGGACGGCAGCGCCATGTACACGATCCAGGCGCTGTGGACGATGGCCCGCGAGGAACTCGACGTCACCGTCGTCGTCCTCAGCAACCACGCGTACGCGATCCTCCGGCTGGAGCTGCTCTCCCTCGGCGTCGGCCCCGGCGGACGGCGCGTCGCCGAACTGCTCGACCTGTCCCCGCCCGACCTGGACTTCGTCCACCTCGCCCGCGGCATGGGCGTACCCGCCGAACGGGCCACCACCGCCGAGGAGTTCGCACGGCTGCTGGGCCGGGCCCTCGCGGAACCCGGCCCCCACCTGGTCGACTGCCAGGTACCGCCGATCGTCTGAGCACCACTGTCGTCCGGGCGCCACCGTCGCCGCCCGCCCGGGCCCGTCGGCCCGGGCGGACGGACCCGGCTACGCGCGGCCGGCCGGTGTCGCCGGCACCCTGTCCCACACCCCGGCGTGCGCCCGGTGCGCCTCGGTCAGCCCGTGTGCGAAGAACCGCTCGTAGTACTCGGTCTCGACGTGGTGGACCTGCAGCCACACGCCCGGCACGTGGATGGCGTCCGTGTGCGCGGGGAAGCGGTGGTGCGTGCGCAGGACGTACTCGCAGACGTCCTTCGCGCACTCGACGACCTGCTCGTCGTACTCCCGTGCCTCGGCCAGGTAGGTCTTCCCGTAGTCGTTCCTGTAGATGCGGTTGAAGACGTCCTGGTCGGAATACGTGCCGCCGGTGCCGAACTTCCCCCGGAAGACGGCCTGCACGGCGTCGGACATCGACGCGTACGCGGGCGGGCACGCGGCCTCGATCAGCGTCTCGCCGTGCGGTGAGCGCAGGGCGACCGGGTGCGAGCGCAGGGTCGCGTACTTCGGCAGCGGAACGTTCCAGCGCCATACGTCGGCGGGCTGCCAGCGCGGGGTGACGAACGTGAAGCCGAGCATCCGGCCGTAACGGCGCGAGTACTCCGGATGGCCCAGGGCGATCACCGGGTTGATCGAGGCGTGGATCCAGGCACCCAGGCCCATCGCCTCCGCCGCCAGCATCAGGTTCTGCAGCAGCAGGTCCGCCTCGATCTGGGTGCGCATGGGGCCGAGCACGCCGAGCGGCACCTTGATGTCCTTGTTGAGGAACTTCCTGCGCACCCACTTCTCCACCCCGGCCGGACGGTACAGGTTCCGGTCGTCGACGAAGGTGGGCCGGGCCCCCTTCGGCTGGGTGAGCAGGTACATGAGGGCGTTGATGTACTGGTGGGACAGGTCGACGACCGGGAAGAGCAGGGTGGTGCCCTCGCGGTTGGACAGGAACCGGTTCGAGTCCAGGTAGGCGGGGAAGTCCCGATCACCGGTGGTGGCGACGTCGAGACGGTGGTCCAGGACCCGTACCTTCGACTCGCGCGCCCGCGCGATCAGCGTGTCCGCGTCGAACGGCTCGTGCGGCGCGGGGTCCAGCTTGCGCAGGTAGTACGTGCCCGTGTCGTTGATGAGGAAGAAGTGCGTGCCCTGCGCGTTGTCCGGGCTGCCCGCGGTCCGGCCCGTCATGGTCAGGTTGGGCTTGGCCATGATGGGCGTGCCGTGCTCGTCCTCGAAGGGCCGGTCGGGCATGGTGAGCCCGCTCGACCCGGTCAGCGCGACCAGGACCGCCTCCTCCAGCTCCGACAGGGGCTGCGCGGCGTGCTGGGAGGTGTAGGTCATCGAACCGGCGAGCACCTTGGCCCCCCGGGCGACCCGGTGGGTGCGGCGGCGCCAGACGGTCTCCAGGAGCGGGCGCCGCATCAGGTCGTCCAGTCCGGGGTGTCCCGAGCCGCCGGTCGTCGTCCGGCTGTCAGCCCTGGCCATGCGTCTCCCCCTCGTCCGTCGTGCGGACCGTCCGCCACGGCGCGAACGCGCTCGCGTCCCGGGGGAGCAGCGCGGTGAGCTCCGGGCAGTGGCGCATGATCACGGAGTTGAAGTCGCCCTTCTCCACCCAGTCCAGGCCGAGCGGGGTGTACACCTCGGGCCGGTAGTCGACCGTCAGGAAGCGGTCGCTCTGCAGCCGCCTGCTGGCCATCAGGATGAAGACGCGGAACGCCGTGTCGCTGAATCCGAAACCCGTCGGCGGAGTCTCCGCGAACAGGCCCACCATCGTGTCGACCTCGTCGACCGAGCGGTAGACCTCCCGCAGCCGGGCCACGGTCTCCGGGTTCTCCGAGAGCTGCTCGAAGGAGGTCAGACGCGGCTTGTGCAGGCCGACGCGGAAGTCGTTGTAGCGCGGCACCCCGCGCCGCCGGGTGCGCACCAGGTCGACGACCGACAGGTCGATGATCTCCCCGTCGCGCTCGAACTCCTGCAGCGAGCGCGGGTAGTTGTGCAGGGTGATCGCACCGGGGTGGGCGATGCCGAACGAGTACAGGGTGTCGTCGAGGCCCGTCTTGCGGATCTGCGTCTCGGCCGCGGGGCCGTGGATGTCCAGGAAGCCCACCGTCTCCCGCCGCTTGCCGAAGCGGTGCTCGCACAGCTCGAACTCGTCCGGGATCAGCGGGTGCATGCGGTAGACGGTGACGAAGTCCTCCGTCAGCGAGTACGGCGCCACGCCGTGGTCCGGCTTCGTGTGCGGGATGCCCCGCAGCGACTCCGCCTCGAACAGCCACAGACCCAGCCGGGCCGTCCAGTCCCCGGGCGGCCCGCCCTGCCAGTTGACGTTCATGGCGGTGTACAGATCGCGGGTGCCGAGGATCGCCGGGGTCCACTCCACGGTGTGGATCTTCGCGATCAGGGCGGAGACCACCAGCCGTGCCGTCTGGTAGACGCGGTCCTCGCTCATCGCCGGGTACTCGGCGCGCAGCGCGTCGCAGACCGTGTTGTGCTCGCGGGCGAACAGCGTCTGCATGGCGCTGAGCCCCATCCACCAGTTGTCGGTGAACCCGGCGAGCGGGATGCCGTTCTGCCGGCCCGACGGCAGGTAACCGCCGTCCTCCAGGCGCAGTTTGGCACCACCGTCCGGCTCGCGCAGCTTCCGCGCGGCGGTCTCGTCCGCGCCGTACACCTCGGACCCGTCCCACCAGTGCGAGACGGTGTTGCCGAAGACGATCGGCGGCTGCCCGCCGGGCTGCTCCTTGTCCACGTTCTCCGCGAACCGCATGACGTTCTCGGCGGGTCCGCCCGGGGTGTTCTGCCAGGCGCCGGAGCCGGGCGGCATCGGCACCTCCACGCTCCGGTCGCCCGTCTTGTAGCGGGAGTGGTTGACCCAGTCGTGCACCTGGAACTGGATCCAGGCGGCGGCGATGACGTTGAGCGAGGTCGCGGGCACGAACGTCTCGCGGTGCAGGAGCCGGCGGCTCACCGTGACCGGGTTGGGCTCGTCGAAGAGGTCCGGACGGTAGTCGGGCCTCAGGTTGCGCCCGAAGGCGGCGTCGACCGCGCCCATCCTCGGCGCGGACATGTCGTCGTAGACCCCGTCGTACGACCGCTCCGTGCGCAGCGGCTCGGGCACCGGGTCGGGCACGGGCTGCGCCCGGGGCGGTGCCTCGGGCGGCTCGGTGTCGATCAGGTTGTCCCGGCGCAGCACCCTCCGCAGGGACAGCAGGTTCAGCAGGCGCAGCCGGTACGACAGCCGGTACCAGGGAACGTACCGGTTGAGCAGCGTGAACGCGCGCTCCACGGGCGGGGTGAGCAGCCGGTTGCGCAGGGGCTCCTCGGTCAGGAAGCGCATCCCCAGCCGGTGGGCGCCCGCCGCCTTGTACGCGGCCTTCCGGGCCCGGTTGAGGTTGCCCAGCGGACGGAAGTCGTCCGTCGTGTACCAGGGGTTGAACGTGAGGTCCTCGATCCGGGCGGCGGCCGCCCGGGCCTCCGCGCCGTCGAGGTCCTGGGAGGGAATGGTGAGCCGGGCGACCGGCAGCGCGGGCGCGACGGACTCCTCCCACGCGACGGAGGTGTCCTCGACCGGGGTGCGCCGCTCGTCCACGTAGCGCTGCACGCACAGCTCGTGGACGACGTCCGCGCCGGCGAGGCGCCGCGCGAACTCGCGGTGCAGGTACTCGGGGTCCTTGCGGTCGGGCGCGCTCGCGGGCGGGGTGCCCGGAACCGGGCGCAGCAGGTAGCGCACGGGGCCCGCGTCGCCCCACAGCAGGGCGCCGCGGCTCCAGTAGGTCTCCGTCGCGAGCGAGCCGATCACCCGCCGGGTCGCGGCCGTGACGTTCTTGCGCATGCGGTTCGCGGTCCCGAGGCCCACCGCCAGCGGCAGCTTCACGAACAGGCCGAAGGCCTTCTGCACGGGGTTCCTGGCACCCGCCATCGCCTTGGCGAAGGCCACGAACTCGCGCGCGTCGCGGGCGTGCGAGACGGGGTGACCGGTCGCCAGGAGGTCATGGCTCTCGTCCTGCGACACCCGCACGCGTACGGCGATCCCGTGCAGGTCGGGCGCGCCGTCGCCCTGCCGGATGCCGCTCGCGTTGGACAGCCTCACGGTCGCCGGGTACTCGGCACCCGGCTGCGCGAAGCCGACGCGCAGGGCCGCGGGGAGGTCGTCGTGGAAGCGCAGGCGGGCGTTCTCCACGGCCACCGGCGCCTTGGCGTGGAAGGCGCGGGCGATGTTCCCGCCTCCGGCACGCCGGTTCCTCAGCTGTACCTGCATCATCTCCCGGGCGAGGCGTTCGAAGGTCCGGCGCTCTTCTTCTGGGCTGCCGCCTTCGTACCGCTCGTACTGCCCGGTCTCGGCTGTCGTCGCCATCGTCGCCTCCGTACCTACGGATTGGAACGGCGCGGGGGTCAGCACGCTACCGGCGGCACCGGGCGGTCGTAGCGGCGCTTCCCGCCATGCCGCCGGGCCGGGGCCTCGTGCGTCCCGGGACGGGTGCGCATGTGACGGACAGGATTGCCCGCGGCACGTGGCCCGTCCGCGTCCCCGACCCCAGCAGCCCCACGGGGCGGACGGGGGATTGGCCGGGGAACGACTGCCGATCGCGGCCGTGCCGGTGATGTGCTCGGGCTCCCGTTGCAGCCACGACCCGGGGGGAGGGCGATCATGCAGGACGAACACAGTGCGAGGGGCCCGAGCTTTGCCGAGGTACGGCCGCTCAAGTCCGAGACCGACGTCGAACCGGGCCTCACCGGCTTCCCGGTCTACCCCGACCTGGCGGAACGCCTGCTGGAGGACAAGGGGCAGCCGGACCCGGACGGGGTGGTGCCGCACGTGATGGCGACCTGCTCGGCGTACGCGTACGCCGGGTACGGACTGCGGACGGACCCCGCGACCATGACCCTGATCATGACGCGGCTCGGGCTGGACCGCAGCGAGTGCTGGTCGGTGGAGCAGCGCGTGGACGCCATGTACATCGCGTCCGGCGCGTACCTCGTGCAGGACCGGGACCGCCGTATCGTGATCCTCTGCTACCGGGGCACCCAGCCCGAGGACATCGTCAGCATCCTCACGGACGCCGACGTACGCCCCGAGATGCTGGACGTGGAGCTCGACGGCAAGCGGTACCAGGTGCACGCGGGCTTCTACCGCAACGTGCGTGCGACACGGCACCTGGTCGTCGAGGCGCTGGACCGGGCGCTGCGCGGGGAGTCGGTGGTCCCCGGCGTCTCCGGCACCCGCGGCGACGGACTGAAGGCGCTCTACATCACCGGGCACAGCCTGGGCGCCGCCATGGCGGCCCTGATGGCGGTGATGCTCACGCACGAGCCGCGCTACCGGCGCCTCGCCGAGAAACTGAGGGGCGTCTACACCTTCGGGCAGCCCATGGTGGGAGGGCCGGACCTGGCCCGGGCCTGCGAGGAGACGGTCGGTCCCTCCGGCACCCCGGTGCTCCGCGAGCGCCTGATCCGCTACATCTTCGACCGGGACCTCGTGCCGGCCCTGCCGCCCAGGCCGGTCGGACCGTACGCCCCGTTCGGCCGGGAGTTCCACTACCGCAGGCCGCGCAGCCTGGTGGACACCCTCCTGCTGTCCGGTTTCGACTCGCTGGTGGAGGCGCTGACCGTGCCGGGCGACACCGCCCGGACGATGCTCGCGCGCCCGTTGACGGGCTGGGGCGACCTCACGGTCCGGGTGACGGACGCGGCCCGCCGGTCCCTGGAACCGCTGCTGCGCGCGCGTGCCACCGGGTGGACCGAGAACGACGACCCGAAATCCCAGTACCCGCAGATGGACACGCTCGCGGGCATGGCCGTCGTCGCACCGCTGGCGTTCTTCGCGGCGCGCCTCGCCCTGACCCGCACGGTCCCGTTCAAGTACTCCTTCGACGACCACGGCCCGAGCCACTACGTGAACGCGCTCGCGCCGCCCGGCGTGCTGAGCGAGTTCGGGGACGTGCTGTAGCCGTCCCCGCCCCGGTACGGGACTGCCCCGCCGGCCCGTCCGGGCCGACGGGGCAGTCCCGTACCGGGGCGGCGCGGGCTACTTCCCCGACGCCTCGACCGCGTGGCCGCCGAACTGGTTGCGCAGCGCGGCGATCATCTTCATCTGCGGCGAGTCCTCCTGGCGGGAGGCGAAGCGGGCGAAGAGCGAGGCGGTGATGGCCGGCAGCGGGACGGCGTTGTCGATGGCCGCCTC